>JAYKGU010000306.1:0-5940 GCA_035285585.1 Synechococcales cyanobacterium | reverse complement strand
TCGTTCTGCTGTCATTTTGCTGTAGGTTGGGTAGAGCGCTAGCGAAACCCAACGCAACCCTCGCTGGTGTTGGGTTTCGCTTTGCTCAACGCCAACCTACATTAAAACTTTTGTCAGTCAATCAGGGACTAAGGTTGAGTGCGAAACCTCTGCGTCGCCGGGATTCCACACCTCTTGAATGTCCTAACGCGCAAGCGTAACGCCATACCATTGCGTAATTTGAGGTTGGAGGAGTAACATGATGGCTCCCACTATCACAAACGATAGCGTCACCAACAGTAGCGTTAAGTTGAGTCGCATTTCTTGGCCTCACTGATATACCTGGCCCAATCTACCTCAATCCACGCTGCCAAAACCTCCCTCCGGGGTACCAGCTTAGAGAATGTTTGAAAAGTGGCTAGTTGTAATTTTGAGCAAGCGAGACTTTTCGGACATTCTTTTAAGGAAGTACAGGCGATATCTTACTGGGAAAGGGATACCCCTTCGGATTCCCGCCTAAAGCGGGACAAGATTAGCGGGAAAGTGGGGCGCACCCCACTTTCCCGCCTTAAATTGATACCCACCCCTTCTTTATCAAGAGTCTCTACCACGGGACAGATATTGCCACTTTACGCCAGGAAAGCGCCCTGAATTATCAAGTTTTTTACTTTCTTGGGATATGTTCAAAACATGAGCGGTGAATCACTGATTTGACTATCCTTCATTCCCGACTCCAAGCTATCCATAATCTAAAGCGCGAGGTGGAAAAATGGCTTTTTCTAACTATCCCTTACTGGGGTTAGGTATCTTTTTCAATTACCATGACGCCGAAGTTGCCCTTGATCAGCTCAAGCGTTTAAGCCTACCAACCAGTCAGCTTTCATTCCTGGCAAAGGCAAGCGATCGCCATGACGAACTATCCACGGCATCGTCGGGCGAGCACTACGCCAGCTCCCTGCCCTCGGCCTCTAACCCCATCCCAGAGGGGACGACCCTGATGCTGGAAAGATTAGAAGACCTTGTTCCCCATCCCGTTCAGGTGTCCTCGCCTGGCATTGGCCCAGTCATTGCCGGGGGGCGGCTGAGTTCCATACTCTCCAACCCATCCTGGGATACCTTCAAAGGCTCGCTGGTGGAAGCATTCAAAGTATTGGGAATTCCCGAAGAGTCAGCCCAAGTGTACAGCGATCGCATCAATCGCGGCGATTGCTTAATCATGGTAGAAGGTTCTAGCGGTGATATTCAGCAATCAGAAAACATTCTGCGCCACTGTGAAATTAATGAGTGGAACGTTTACCAGGCAACCACTGAACCCAGGCTGTCTGACAAAGAACCGGCTGCCCACACCCTTGTCCAAGATCACGAAACCTTGTTCGACCATCCTCTAGCGGCGGCACCCATTGCTCCTTCGGTCGCCCCAGCGGCCTCCAATCTATCAAACCCAACCTCAGAGCACACCAGTTCCATGCAGAATGACTATCAGCGCCATGCAATTGGGGTCTTTCAGGACTATTCAGAAGCAGCAATGGCGCTCCAGGATTTGCAGCAGGCCGGATTTCCCATGGATTGCATCTCGGTTATCGCCCCCGATGATACCCCCATTGCGTCCGATCACCCCAATACCACGGCGGGTTTAGACGTTGCGGACGCTGGCCATCCTCAAGTAGGCAAAGGTGCCAAAACGGGTGCCCTTGCAGGCGGAACGCTGGGTGGATTGACGGGACTCCTGGTGGGATTGGGGACGCTGGCCATTCCCGGCGTTGGCCCAATTTTGCTGGCAGGTGCCACCGCAACGGCGATCGCCACAACCCTGGCAGGCGGAGCGATCGGAGCCGCAGCCGGAGGTTTGGTAGGAGCCATGACCGGTTTAGGGATTCCAGAAGACCGCGCCCAGGTTTACTCTGATCGGCTGGCCCAAGGCAACTATATCGTGATGGTGACCGGCACCGAGGCCGAAATTCGCCGGGCCGAGAAAGTCTTGCAGTCACGAGGCATCGAAGAGTGGGGCATCTATGAAATCCCCAGCCAGGTTGACCGACCCAACTATTATTCTGGCGACGTTGTTGACTACGAAAACACCCTGGACGCCCGGCGGGACGTGTCGGCAAGCAAGTACCAGGTTAACCGCAACACCTACTAAGTAGGTGGTCATCAGTAAACTTTCAATCGACTAAAAGAACAACAAAGAGGGACACACATGAAACGCACAATGACGATTGTTTTGGGTACGGCTGCTTTGATGGGACTGATGGCCTGTAGCGGTCCCAGCAGCACGGAGAGCCTGGAAAACACTTCCCCCGAACTCAATTCTGAAGGGGATAACCAAGTCCGCGAGAATCAGCTTGAGTCCGCTGAGCGAGCGCAGCAGGATCGGGAGGAAATGTTTGGCAATGAGGAACCGTCTGATCTAGAGGCAGGGCCAGAGACCGGTTCGCTGGACGCTGCAGAGTCGGGCGATCGCGAACTGGTAGACGCTATCCAGGCCGAACTGGATACCCAGCTACCGGATAATCAGCTCGCTGTGGAAGCCAACGGTGGAGACGTCACTATCGCAGGGGAAGTAGCATCGGAAGCCGAAGTTCAACAAATTGAGGCGATCGCTTCGCAGATCGAGGGGGTTCGCAGCGTCAATATGCAGACAACGGTAACGTCCCCAAGCACCTAAATCGACGTAGGGACAACTAGCCCTTTGCCCTCCATTACAGGGGCACGTATCGCTTGCCCCTGTAATTTCTTTTCGTAGATCAAATCTTTCAGGAGATCCGTATCAGTATGAGTCAGCAATTAGCTGGAAAAGTTGCCCTGATTGTCGGTGGCGAAACGGTTGTGGGAATTGATATTGCCCAGGAATTTGCCCGTCAAGGGGCAACTCTTCTGGTTCAAGGGCCTTATCGAGGACTGGCCAGCCGCATTGTACAAAGCATTCAAGAGGAAGGCGGTGAGGCAGCCGTCTACCAGGGAGACTTGGAGCAAAACGAACGCGCTCTGGATTTCGTTCAAACTGCCGTTAACCGCTATGGGCGGATTGATAGCCTGGTGCTGGCAACTGAAATCCATGCCTCGTCCCAGCAGTGCGCAGACTTAATTCCCGATGCTCGATGGACTCAGCAGGCGATTCAATCCTCCTTGCTAACTTGCTACTATGCACTCCCCTACCTCCAGATGACTCAGGGTAGTATCCTGGCGATTTGCTCCGAAATCTGTCCTTTGATGTATTCCCAAATTGCTCCCCATGAAGCCGCACTAAAGGCATGGCTCCGAAGCTTCATCCAAAGCACTGCTCAACAGCAGACCCATAGACAGGTCAGGGCAAATTTCATTGGGTCTGGCCCGCTGGATCTCACTCTTTCTGAAGAAACACGGGATGGTTTGCAGTCCGCAATGTTAGGCATTGACCCCATCGAAGTCCCACAGGTTTGCAGGTTTCTGGCCTCGGATCGGGCTGCGGACGTGACGGGAGCAGCCTACATTATCCGTGATTGTTTGCCTGAGATGGAGGCGATCGCCCCCTTCCATCAAAGCCATGTAAATTGCCCAATTGAATCATCGGTTTCTCAAGTTACGTCACAGTGAATTCCCCCCACGGATTGATTCGGGAATTTGGGTAAATTGTTAAGCTCTCCTGAGCGGGACGAAGCTTTCATCAGGGAGAATGAAAGATGCGAATTCTACTAATTGAGGACGATGAGCGGATCGTTGATGCCCTGGCTGAAGAGTTGACGGATCAGCATTATGTTGTTGAGACCGCACTTGATGGGACAGAAGGATGGGAGCTAATCGAGGCTTTCCCCTACGACTTGATTCTGCTGGACATTATGCTGCCGGGGATTAGTGGTATTCAACTATGCCAAAAGCTGCGATCGGCTCACCATACCACCCCCGTCCTGATGTTGACGGCACGGGATACTATTGACGACCGGGTTATCGGGCTGGATGCGGGGGCAGACGACTACCTGGTTAAACCCTTTGACTTGAAAGAGCTGTCTGCCCGCATTCGGGCACTGCTGCGCCGGGGAGCAGCAGTCACTCCACCTGTCTTAACCTGGGAAGATCTAACCCTCGACCCCAGCACCTGTGAAGTGATCTATCGAGGCCAGCCGCTGATGCTCAGCCCCAAGGAATACAGCCTGCTGGAGTTTTTCTTGCGGCACAACCGCCAGGTATTTAGCCGTGCCCAGCTTCTGGAAGGACTTTGGGCGTTTGAGCATTTACCCGAAGAAGCAACCGTCAAAGCCCATATTCGCAGCTTACGCCAGAAGCTCAAGGCGGCAGGGGTCCCCGACCTGATTGAAACCGTGTACGGTTTAGGCTATCGTCTCAGGCCCGACCCCCATGCGCCTGCACCCGTCGTCTAGCAATTCCTGGTTTGTTTTTTGTAGGCGCTCATGCTAAATGTTTCACAATCTCTACTGGCGACTACTGGCAACGCAATTGACGGTGATGGCGGCTATCCTGGTCACCTTTGGCATCGGGGTTTATAGCTTCTTTTACCGCAATTTGTATAACCAGCTGGATAAGCGGCTGTTAACTCTGGCACAGTCAGCAACCCCGACGTTGGCGATGGTAGAGGAGGAAGGAGAAGCTTATCTCGAACAGGTCAATGAGGTTCCCTGGCGCGACATTTTTAATCGCGATCGCCAAAGTTTGGAATGGTTTGACGTTGAAGGGCAAAGGTTAGCCAAGCGTGGTAGCCTGGAGCTGCCCTTGCGTCCCCAGGTCGGTGTGCAAACCTGGGATGGGATGCCAGAGCGATCGCGCATCCGCACCTACACCATTTCAGTATTTGAAGAAAACCAAACAACGACCGTCCCCAAATTGCAGGGATATATTCGGGCCAGCCAATCCCTTCAGGAAATTGATACCGTGCAGCGGCAGCTTTTATGGGGGCTGGGGGCTGGGGGGGCGATCGCCCTGGGTCTATCCGGTGTGGGGGGGTTGTGGCTGGTGCGCAAATCTTTGCAGCCTGTTGAGGATAGCTTTGAAACGTTGAAGCAGTTCACAGCAGATGCCTCCCACGAGTTACGAAATCCCCTCACGGCTATCAAAACCTCCCTGGAGGTCATGCAAAATCATCCCGAACGAATTCACCCCAAAGACGCCAAAAAGCTAGAGGCAATGGCCAGTGCAACGGCCCAGATGCGTCAGCTCACGGACGATTTACTGTTTCTCGCCCGCACCGATGCCAGCCTTACTGCCCCTTTCATTCCCAAGCAGCCCGTCGAGCTGAGCCTCCTGATCGAAGAACTCATCACCCTCCTGGAACCTTCTGCCCAGGCAAAGGGGGTGGCGCTACAGAGATCTCCAGCCGCTCAGATTGTTGTGCTCGGCGATGCAAATCAGCTCCGCCAGCTTTTTCGCAATCTAATTCAAAATGCTCTTCAATATACACCCAGGGGTGGCAGGGTCACGGTGACGCTGACGAAGCAGGCTCGCCAGGCCCTTGTTCACGTGGAAGATACAGGCATTGGTATTGCTCCAGAGCAGTTGCCGTTTATCTTCGATCGCTTTTGGCGAGCAGACAAAGCCCGTTCCCGTCGTCGAGGTGGTACTGGGCTGGGGCTGGCCATTGCTCAGGCGATCGCCAAGCAGCACCGGGGAACCATTATCGTCCAAAGTCAAGCTGGTATCGGAAGCTGCTTTCAAGTGCATTTACCCCTTCCTTTAGCAAGGGTATCAACGTAAGGCGGGACGTTTTCCCAGGCATAAAATTCAGGAGCCAAAATCCAAAAGTCAGCCCCCTCCTGAATTCTGGCTCCTGAATTCTGACTCCCGATTCAACTAAAAACTCTTGAACAGTAGGATGGGTTAGCGCCAGCGTAACCCATCGCAACCTTTGACCAAAAATAATGGGATACAAGCCCCGTCCTTCTGGGACGGCTTTTCTGAATAAACGCCGATACTTTTTCTTCAGCCATAGAGTACAATAGAACTATGCTGAATCTCACCTACGAGTACAAACTC
>JAYKGU010000305.1:0-6764 GCA_035285585.1 Synechococcales cyanobacterium | reverse complement strand
GTGGGCGTTGCCCACCCATTTCTTAGATGGGGGCTTGGCAATGCCAAGCCTGTACAAAGGCAATCGCATCACTCCCTATCATCAGCCCTTCCTTGCCCAAAGAGTCATGTCTCACCATCCCGACGTTCGTGACCAGACCTACCAGTTCTTCATTGAAGAAGCACCAGAGCTGCTGCAAGCCCTTGAAACAGGGTTGCTCACCCTGCGGGAAAACCGCAGTCCGGCCCATCTGCATGACCTGATGCGGGCGGCCCATTCCCTCAAAGGCAGCGCAGCCAGCGTGCGGCTGGAGGTGATCAAAGACTTTGCCCATCGGCTGGAAAATATTCTCAAAGCCCTCTACAACGATACCGTTGAAATTGATACCGACCTGGAGACCCATTTACTCCAAGCCTATGACTGCATCTGGTCGCCGCTGATGGAGCAAATTACGGTAGGTGGCTTTGATGGAGAGGAGGCGATCGCCACGGCTGAACCCGTTTTTGCCTATCTCGAAGCCCGTCTGGAAGCGGCTCTGGAACGGGTGGGTGACTTTCTTTTAAGTTCGACCGACCTGGGCGTTGATATGGTGGCGTCTATTGTGGAAGTAGACGTGGCCCAGGGGCTGGAGCGGCTTCAGCAAATCTGCGATCGCCCCGACCAGTACATGATGGTGCGGGAGCTGGAGACTCAAGCGGAGGTGTTTGCAGGGATCGCAGAACTACTGAATCTAGAGGGCTTTGGGGCGATCGCCCAGGCGGTGAAACAGGCTCTCGAAGTCCGCCCTGACCAGGCTTTACAAATTACCCAACTGGCGATCGCAGACTTTTGGGCAGCACGGGCGGAAGTTCTGGCGGGTCAGCGGGGGCAGGCGGGCCGCCCCTCGGAAGCACTGCTGGCACTTGGCACGGCTAGTGAAAAGCACTTTGCAGATGTTGCCTTTGATCTGGACTTTGATCTGGACTTTGATTTGTCTGGCGAGGCTCCAGATTTAGCAGCCGCTGATCCTGAAGACCTGGGTACAGAGGTGATAGATGCTGACTTGCTCGGCTTTGAAACAGCCCTGGTGCAGGCAATGCAGCAGGTGGATGAGGAAGCCGAGACGGAAGTTGCTCACCTTTTACCGGAGCCACCTTTGGCGATCGCCACGCCGCCCCCCGAACCAGAACCAACCGATCTGCAACTCACCCTGGACGGACTCCGGCAAGCCTTTGACAGCCTGCCCACCGTGGACGACTTGCCCCTACCTCCCATTCCTCAAAGCACCACCATTGACGTGGTCGCCACGCCTGCCAGGGCGTTACCCATTCCCCCATCTACCCTCACTCCCGCCCTCATCCCTGCCCCTTTAAGCCAGCCTGAAGCCGCTCAGCCTGCCCCAGCGCTCAACGTCCGCGTGGGTCTGGATCGACTGGAGCGCATGAATGACCAGGTTGGAGAACTGGCGATTAACCGTAACCGCCTCTCCCTCCAGCATGAGCAGCTCCAGCAAACGGCCCGTGATTTGACCTGCCGCTTTTCCCGATTTCAAAACCTGGTGGAGCAGCTTCGAGATTTTTCTAACAAAGTCTTGCTGGCTCCGGTGTTACAGCAGCGATCGCCAGCGGTCCATTCTGTCTCCCAGGCCGGACGGGCGATCGCCTCTACGGGCTGGGCGGCGAACTTTGATCCCCTGGAAATGGATCAATACAGCACCCTGTATGCCCACCTTCAGGAGATTTTGGAGGAGGTGGTGCCCCTGGAGGAGGGGATCGAAGATGTGGCTTTGTTCACCGGACAGTCAAACCAGACCCTCCAGCAACAGCGGCAAATGATGAACCACCTGCGCCACGAGCTGATGTGGGCGCGAATGTTGCCGTTGGGGGAAGTGCTCAACCGCTTTCCACGGGTGCTGCGCGATCTATCCATTCGCTACGGTAAACCTGTGGATTTGAAGCTGGTAGGCACTGGCGTTTTGGTGGATCGGGTTGTGCTGGAAAGACTCTACGATCCCTTGCTCCACCTGCTGCGCAATGCCTTTGATCACGGCATCGAGTCCCTTGAAGAAAGGCAGCAGCGAGGTAAAGCCGAGACGGGCACCATTGAAATCCGGGCCTACCACCAGGGCAATAAAACCCTGATTGAGGTATGGGATGACGGTCAGGGGCTAAACCTTCAGCGCATCTACCAACGTGCAGTGGAGCGTCAGATGATTGGGGAGCATCAGGAGATCTCACCCAATGATTTGTTTCATCTCATCTTTGAACCAGGCTTTTCCACCGCATCTACCGTAGGCGAAATTTCCGGGCGGGGAGTGGGGCTGGATGTAGTGCGATCGCGTCTGCACGCCCTCCAGGGCAGCATCACGGTTCACTCCCAGGCAGGCAGCGGCACCACTTTTACCCTCTGCCTGCCCCTCACCCTCACCATCGCCAAGCTGCTGGTTTGCTCCGTGGGCCAGACCGCCATTGCCATTCCATCGGACGGCATTGAGGAAATCGTGGTGCCCAAGAACCATCAAGTCCACCAATCGGGCGGCCAATCCTTCCTTACCTGGCGTAAGCAGTTGGTGCCAATGCAGCCTTTAAGTGACCTGCTCAACTATGGCTGTCGGCTGCCGGAAGCGACGCTGGGGCAAATTCTAGCGACGGCTCCCATGCCGCGTGACTGGTCGCTACCGCTACTGGTACTGCGGCGTGATCAGCAAATCATTGCTTTCGAAGTCAATCGCCTGGTGACGGAGCAGGAATTGGTGATCAAACCCTTTGGTGGGGCGATCGCTCCTCCCGCCTACGTTTACGGCTGCACGATTTTGGGAGATGGCACTCTGATTCCCGTGGTGGATGGCCATGTGCTGGTTGAGCAGCTATTGGCATCAGAGCCAAGCACCTCGGAAGCCACCCGCTTTACCCTTGCAGAGGCAGATGAGAAAGGCCGTGAAGCTTTGCCACCCATTCGGGAACAGTCGTTACCGGTAATCCTGGTAGTGGACGATGCTGCGACCCTCAGGCGCATGGTAGCGCTGACCCTCCAGCGATCGGGCTATCGCGCCACTCAGGCTCGCGACGGTTGGGAGGCCGTGGCCCAACTGGAGCAGTTGCATATTGACTTGATCATTTGTGATATTGAGATGCCAAATATGAATGGTTTTGAATTTCTCAACTACCGCCGTCAGCATGGGGATCTGGCGCAGATTCCCGTCGTTATTTTGACCTCCCGCAGCAACGAGAAGCATCGCCAACTTGCCCTACACCTCGGAGCGGATGCCTACTTTACTAAGCCCTATACGGAGAAAGCGTTTTTGGATGCGATTGCTCGAATTATGCGAGTAGCGCAGCCGCTAAAGCAGCAGGCTTTGCAGGCTGTTTAATTTTGAATTTTAGATTTTAAGTATGGCGTTACGCTTTCGCGTTAGGACATTCAAGAGGTGTGGAACCCCCGCGTCGCAGGGGTTCCACACTCAAACCTTAGCCCGTAGGGCTATAGGACTGCGTTGAAAAACGAAGGTTAGAAAACCGGGGGAGCGCCCCGGTTTTCTAACATGAATTTAATTGTGCCGACCTACTTAAATTCTGGGTTCAAGTAGGTAGCCATAACTAAACGACGCTATGGTGGGGTGAGCATTCGGCAGGCACCGCTTGAACCATCCCCAGAACGTTTGATCGAATGCTTCGCCCTTACAAAACCAGGATTTTTGACCGAACATTTCCCCCCATACAGGTTATATCAAGCCACTAAGGAATCAGTCATGAATTTATTACCCGTCTCGCGACACCCCCGGTTAACCGCTACGGATGCAGAAGCAGGCTTTCAACAGCAGCCCTGTAAAGCCCAACCGGGCGAGAAAACCTTTAAATTGGTGATGTTTGAAATTAGTGCCCTTCACTTTGCCCTGCGTATTGAAGCAGTGCAGCGGGTGGTAGGTCGGGCGCAGGTTATCTACGGAAGCCAGGAGTCACGCATTGGCATTGCCCATATCGGAGATGAAGAGATCACCGTGGTAGACCTGCATAAGCGCTTTACTGCCGATTCAAATCTTTCTACACGGGCGATCGCCCCCCTACCACCACCTTACCTGATCATCACCCACGGCTCCACTGGGGAATGGCTGGGGATTCCCGTCACCACCACTCCCGTACTGTGTGAGGTGACCCTTTCGCAAATCCGGGCTTTGCCTAACGCCTACTGTCATGCTAACCAGCTCCGTATTGCCAACCACGTGGCTCTGATTCCGCAGGAGCCGGAGCCAATAACCGTCTTCCTGATCGACGTTGAGCGAATATTTCAGTATATCTAGGCACAGGGCATAATGCTCATCTTTGCTCAGCTTAACTCGGTGGTTTCGATGAAGACGTTCTCGAACTTTACCACCTACTCAGCCTCAGAGGCCGCCGCTTATTCCATCACCTAGGCGCTCCGCGAACTGCTCAGCGAACAAGGCACGCTGGTGCTGAGTGTTTGGTTAGGAAACCGGGGGATCGGTGCTCCCCCGGCGTCCTAACATGAATTTAATTGTGCTGACCTACTTAGGGTCGAAGTTATTGGAGAGGATGTCGAGGCGGATGGTATTGGCTTTCTGCGCGGTGACGTGGCGATTGATGCAGTCGTCGGGCAGTCCGAGGCTAAGGCTGTAGCGTTCTCCCTGGACACGCCAGCGCAGGCGCAGAAAGCCACGGAAGTTCTCAACGTTAACGTTTCCTTTCGAGCGTTTTGGAGCCATCGGGTGTACCTCCTGGGACGAATTGATACCCAAACGATGCCCAATAATATCCCCAAAACCCCATAATGCCGTCAAATACGCGCAAGTGGGAAAGCAGCTGAAATGGCTGTGGAATCGCCTGAAACCCTTATGTGGCTGTACATGTGGCTTGATGGACGTAACTGGACTCGAACCAGTGACCCCTACGATGTCAACGTAGTGCTCTAACCAACTGAGCTATACGTCCGTGAATCTCGTGCTCGGTCTACTAGAGTATCACAAGAATAATAAGAATAACAAGTTGATTTCAGGCTTTTCAGCAATTCTTGGGATAAAAATCTAGCTGGAGTCGGGTGGGAAGTCCGAAAACTAAGGGCGGGCTGGAAGAATAGGCTGGAGGCACGCGGTGCGGCATCCTGAGGGCTAATTCGCTGTGGCCAAAATGAGGGTTCTTTAGGATTCCCAGTCGCAGGTAGGGGGTTCCCGCTCAAAGCGGGACAAAGTTAGCTGGACAGTAGGGCGCGCCCCATCCGATTGTCCAGCCTTAAATTGATATATGGGGGAACGAATTGGCTCAGGCGAGTTCGGCTAGCTCTAGCCAGCGATCTGTTGCGTGATTAATTTCAGCTTCAATGGCGGCTAGCCGCTCCGACATTTCCTGGATCTGGGTGTAGCCGGAGGGAGGATTACCGTAAAGGGTTTTTTCCAGATCTTCTTTCTCGGCTTCCAGTTCAGGAATTTTTGTTTCCAGCATTTCCATCTCGCGCTTTTCTTTGTAGGAAAGCTTACGCGATCGCCCCCCGCTCCCAGAACTCGTACGGGATGATGGCGGAGTAGCGGTTTGGGTTTCTTGGGGTGCCGGAGGGAGAGACGCAGCGTTTTTGGGGCCGGTTTCCTGCCTCTCTTTAAAGTCTAAATACATGGAGTAGTTGCCGGGATACTGTTTGATCACCCCTACAGATTCAAAGGCAAAGATGCGATCGCACACCCGGTCGAGGAAGTAGCGATCGTGGGAAACGGTGATCACGCAGCCATTAAATTCCTCCAGGTAGTCTTCCAAAACCGCCAGAGTTTGCACGTCCAGATCATTAGTCGGCTCATCCAGAATCAGCACATTGGGGGTGCCCATCAGCACCCGCAGCAGAAATAGCCGCCGCCGCTCTCCACCGGAGAGTTTGTGGATGGGAATGTACTGCTGGTTGGGGGTGAACAGGAAGCGCTCCAGCATTTGGGAGGCGCTGATTTGACCACCGTCGGCGGTCGTGACGTACTCGGCCACGTCTTTGATGTAGTCAATCACCCGCTGGTTGTCGCTGAGGGCGTCCAGCAACGTATCGGAGTGCTGGTCAAAGTAGCCGATGTGAATGGTGGCCCCGATGTCTACCTTGCCAGAATCTGGCTCTACCCGTCCTGTGATCATGTCCATCAAAGTGGACTTGCCCACGCCATTGCCGCCGATGATGCCCACCCGATCAAAGGGATTGAATTCGTAGGTGAAGTTTTGGATGAGGGTGCGATCGCCATAGGATTTAGACACTTCCTCTAGCTCAATCACCTTCTTGCCAATGCGCCGACCGGGAGTAGCGATGTCCACCTTACCCTGGGCCTGCTTAAATTCCGTTTCCTGCATATCGGAGATGCGATCAATGCGGGCCTTTTGCTTGGTGCTGCGGGCTTTGGGGCCACGCTTTAACCATTCCAACTCTCGCCGCAAAACCCCGGCGTGTTTGCGCTGCTGGCTGGTGAGCGCCTCTTCCTGGGCGGCTTTCTTTTCGAGATAGTAGGAGTAGTTGCCGCTGTAGGTGTAAAGGTCGCCCCGGTCAATTTCGATGATGCGATTAGTGACCCGGTCGAGAAAGTAGCGATCGTGGGTAATCAGCAGCAACGCCCCACGGAAGCCGTTGAGATAGGTTTGCAACCACTCCACCGTCTCGGCATCCAGGTGGTTAGTTGGCTCGTCCATCAGCAGCACGTCGGGGTCGGCCAACAGCGCGGCGGCCAGGGCAATGCGCTTGCGATAGCCCCCCGACAAGTCGCCCACCCGCGCCTCAAAGTCCTGAATGCCCAGCTTAGAAAGGATGACCTTGGCGTTGGTTTCCAGATCCCA
>JAYKGU010000304.1:0-8300 GCA_035285585.1 Synechococcales cyanobacterium | reverse complement strand
AATTCAGGTGGGATGACCGCTGAGACAGCCAGTGGGTGAGGCGGAGAGTTCCGAATTTTCTCGAACAACCCCGGTCCCATGTGGGTATATCCCTGATGTACGGCTTGGATGGCCATAGTTAGCTCATCAGACGGTGTGTCTTTCAAGACATACCCTCTTGCGCCGAACTGCATGGCCTGGGATACATATTCATCATCGTCAAAAGTAGTCAAAATTAAAACACGAGTTTGGGGAAACCGCTGGCAGATATGCTGAGTAGCAGCAACCCCATCCATCACCGGCATGCGCACATCCATCAGCACCACGTCAGGCTGGTTTGCAGTTCCCTGCAAGGCTGTAATCAGCTCCAGAGCCTGCTGACCATTCCCCGCTTCACCCACAACCTGCAAAGCGGGCTTCGACTCTAACAAACTTCTAAGCCCCAGACGAATAATGACCTGGTCATCCACAAGAAACAGGCGAATCATCATAGGAGAGGTTTGAGGGGAATGACAACTATCACGCGGCAACCCAGACGTGGTTCACTGATCACTTTGAAGGTTCCCCCCAGGGCAACTGCCCGTTCGCGCATTCCCTGCAGCCCAAAGCCTGATTGATTTTCTGCTGGATGAAATCCTTGACCATCATCATCTACCACCAGATGAATCTGTTCACCTTTTGTCTGAAGGTGCAAGATTACGGCATGAGCGTGACTATGTTTGGCAATGTTGGTGAACGCTTCTTGGACAATGCGATAGATAGCCGTGCTTACTTCTGGCGTGACCGGGTAGGTGAGATGAATCGCGCTATTCACGGCGATCGCATTGTGACTGCAGAAATCTCGAATCAAAGTGGCGATCGCCTCTTCCAGTGCTTGCCCTTGTAAAACATCGGCTCGCAGCGCCGCAACCGATTGACGAATTTCCCTGAGGGCAGTTGCACCCAGCTGTTTGGCGTCTACCAAAAATCGGTTGGCTTTTTCGGTGTTGGACTGTAGAAACAGCAGCGCATTTTCTAACAGAATACTTTGAGCTGTGAGGGCATGTCCAAGGGAGTCGTGAATTTCGCGAGCGATGCGGTTTCGCTCTTGCAGCATGGCCTGGTCTTCAATTCGCAAGGCGTACCGGCGGAGTTGCTCGTGGGCGATCGCCAACTGGTGTCGGCTCTGGCGTTCTGACAGCAACGCCGACACCAGCAGCAGCACGAGCAGGAGAAGCAAAGCAATCCAGACGGTCAAGTTGCTGAAAGTCCATATTGCCATAATCGAACGCTCAAGTGGCTTGACTTGCCTGAGTTCTGCGGAGCTGTTTACTTCATATAAACTGTACTCTGTGAAGATAGCCGGTGGCAGAGTTAGAAACGACAGCAGCAAGAACCCCATGACCCATAGCCGCCCTTTGATTTCAAACAGCAAACAACTACGGATCAAGACAATTAGATGCAGATATAGCAAACCGAGTTGCCAATTTCCGAAGGCGTCAATTAGCCAGATCAACCCCAATTGCGCACTGATATAGAGAACTTTTTGAGTTGTATTATTTGTGATCAGTAAACGTAACCCCATCAAGCCAAATATGACAAAGAAAAACCCCATCAGTAATGGAGAAAATGAGAATATCTCCTTTAATTGAGTCGGGTCGGCTATCACTCCGTGGATGAAAGAAAAACTGGCTTCAAACAACTCATCAACTACTGTCAGCCCCAGCAGGAGCCATTCGACATAGAGCAATGAACGAAATGGATGAGGTTGCAGCTGAGCAAAGCGCTTCACGGCATTTGATAGGGAAAGACAGTATAAAGAATAACTCACAGTTTAACGGTTCACATTTTTAAGATCAAGAGCCTCTCTCAATTAAAACTGCTGCCAATGGCCGGATTTTAGTACCAAAGTCTTACACTATTCAGGACTTTGGATACAGTACGATTTGGGAATTTTGATCCGTGTGGTGAACGAGGGCGATCGCCTAGAATTCGACTGTCGAGCGGGAAAGTATTAACTGTCTACTAAGTAGGTCAGCATAATTAAATTCATGTTAGAAAACCGGGGGAGCGCCCCGGTGGTGTGCTCCCCCGGTTTTCTAACCTTCGTTTTTCAACGCAGTTCTACTTATCTTTATTAGATTGATGAATCAACTTCAAAGAAAACGATCGCCACGGCTATATTCAATAGGCATTATTTCAGTGATTTTAGGCTCGTGGATACTAGCGGAAATAACCCTCAGTGACCCTTTAGCGGAAACAAGCCCAGAGCGAGTTTCCAAAGAATCCGTAGAGCCAGCTTCCATTACAGCCGTGGTTGCCCTGGGGCGACTTGAACCCGCAGGTGGAGTCATTAGACTGTCTGCACCCAACGCAGAGGATAGTCGTGAATTTACTCATGAGCGACACCAATTACGCCCGCTGGTTTGGGGATAGTGCTCTGCAACAGGTGAGTGTCGGCATCGTTACCCTGTCACCGAGTGCGAATCTCGAAGCTGTAAAAGCAGGAATAACGGCCCGTGTTCCCGGTGTCCAGGTTTATACCCATGAGGAATTGATTGCCAAAGAATTAGCGTTTCAGCAAAGCCATCCCACTGGGCCGATCTTTGGATTTGGTACTGCGATGGGGTTTGTGGTGGGTGTGGTGATTGTCTATCAAGTTCTCTACGCTGATGTCACGGATCACCTAGCAGAATACGCCACCCTTAAGGCGATGGGCTACTCGGACGTTGCTTTGCTGAGCGTCATCGTGCAGGAAGCAACGATTCTGGCCATCTTAGGGTTTGTTCCTGGCTATGGTGTTTCACTGGTCATGTATCGCTTCCTGGCAGCTCTGACGCGACTTGAGTTAGTGATGCAGCCCGATGTTGCGATTGCTGTTTTTGTGCTGACGCTGCTGATGTGCATAATTTCTGCGGCGATCGCTGCCAACAAGCTTCATTTGGCTGACCCGGCTGATGTTTTCTAGCAGGCTATTTCCAGCAAAGCACCAGTCCAGTCCACTAAATCTTATGTCTTTCAATCCAGTGATTTTAGCTCGACAGGTCAACCACACCTTTGGTAAAGGCGTCCTCCGCAAACCTGCCTTGACGGATATTAACCTGGAGGTTCAAACCGGTGAAATTGTTCTCCTCACGGGGCCATCGGGTAGCGGCAAAACCACTTTACTCACTTTGATCGGTGCATTGCGATCGCTCCAGGACGGCAGCCTCCAAATCTTTGGCCAGGAATTACGGGACGCTAACAAACGCAGGCTGATGGGCATTCGCAGTCAAATCGGATTTGTTTTTCAAACCCACAATCTGCTGAAATGTCTGACAGCCTGGGAGAACGTCAGCATGTCTTTGAAACTGCATCGCCACTCAGCCCAGGAACGGAAGATGCGATCGCTAGCCATGCTGGATAGTGTGGGTTTGGCGCATCGAGCCAACTACTACCCCGACAGTTTATCCGGTGGGCAAAAACAGCGAGTGGCGATCGCACGGGCTTTGGTAAACCATCCCAGGTTGATATTAGCGGATGAACCAACCGCAGCCCTGGACAGCAAGTCAGGGCGCGATGTCATGGACCTCCTCCAGAGGTTAGCCAAAGAACAGGGCTGCACGATCCTTCTGGTGACCCACGACAACCGCATCTTAGATATTGGCGATCGCATTGTAGCCATGGAAGATGGTCGTCTCATCGTTTGACTCTCTTGATGTAGCTATCCTACAGTATCCAAAATCCTTTGCCTCAGTGGTCAAAAGCAAACAGAGTTACTGTGTACGATAACTATCTATCATGCTGTGCATCAGGAGTACCTGGGGCAAACGTCCTATTTTGGCTACCCATCCCATAGGACTTTGGACTCAGATAGAAGTCAGGGCTTGCGCCTCATGTGGTTGGACCTTGCCAATTTGTAGAGTTGAAGAGTCCTGAAAGGGACAGAACAAACAACACTACTTTTGAACAGGAGAATCACCATGAAACGACATCACTTGATCATCGGAGTTGCCACCGTACTTGCCCTCACCAGTCTGGGCGCGACCACGCTGGCTCAGCAGAGCAACTCTCCAGAAACCTTCAATCCGCAGGATTTGCAAACCACGGATATTGAAGTTGATCCCTATGAGTTGCCAGACCCAGCCACTGATCCAGACTGGCAAGCGGAATTTAGAGGCATTGATCTCAGCCCTGAGCAGGTCAACCGCATCCTGGAACTGAAGGAGACTCTGGACAGGGAAGCTTTCGGTTCGAATCCAGCCTCGGTCATTTTGGGGCTGCTGGAAATGGCAGATGCTGGAGAACAGGGCGATCGGGAGTTCAACCAAAGTTCACTCGCCGACGCCATCCGCAATTACAACACAGGTATTCGCGAATTGCTGACTCCCGAGCAATATCAGCAGTACGTCGAAAACGCAGGCAGCGAACCGCCCGTCGTTCCCCAATCCCAAAACGGTAACCCAACAATGGCAAGTCATAGTCAGGAACAGGCAGAACTACTCCGCTGGGAAGACGAAATGGTGCAGATCTATTTTGAGGAGTGGTTTGAGGGGATTGAGCTAACACCGGAGCAAGAGCAGGTTGTCCGCGCTGAAATTCGCCGCTATCACCGGACTTTGAATCCAATCGACAATCGCTCTAATCAGCCCTTAACGGATGAAAGGTGGGACGAAATTTTGGATGAGTTCTTTGCTCGTCTTGAACCCACTTTAAGCTCTGAGCAAATTCAGCAGGTGAAAAATAATCAGCAGGGCATCAGCGAAGGATGAACTTTATCTGCCACAAACTTTTGCCAGAACTAGATCTCTCGCACTCCCAGGCGACGACATAGCCCCAGACGAATGACGACCAAACGTGGGTAAATCTCGGACAAGCACAAGACGATTTTGGTGCAGATCGTCTGTCCACTTGCCACAATGTGGGCAGTCTATTATCTCCGAAATAATCCCTAAACTTAGCCGGGTAGGGTGGCGACCCAGACGATTCCGGTGGCACCCTCAGCAACGGGACGCCCCCTGGCCCCGCCCATATCAGTCGCCACCCAACCGGGACAAACAGTGTTGACCAAAATGCCGGACGATTTCAATTCAGCGGCCAGCAGTCGAGTAAGACCATGCGCCAGGGGCCGAGAGTGTTGGTCGAAAACGCTTCCTGCACCTGGGCTAAGTCAGCATTGCTGGCCTGCTGCCAGGTATCATAAAGAATTACGGCATTGTTAATCAACACATCCAGGTAGCCGAAGCGTTGCTGCACGGTCTGGGCCAGGCGATGGATGCTGTCAGGGGCGGTGACATCCAGGGGCAGCGGTACCACAGCTAAACCTGCATCAATGAACGGTTCGGCAGCGGCTTCTCCTTTTTGGGGGTCACGGCTACCCAGAATTACCATCATTCCAGCTTCAGCCAGTTGTCGCACCACCTCCAGCCCAATACCCCGATTCGCCCCAATCACCAGAGCCAGGGTGGCTGGGCTTGGGTGTTCGGTATCACTACGAACTGGGGTGTTTTGATTGAGCGGCAGTCGGCTCTGGCTAGAACTGGACACGGGTAGTACCGGGAGAGCAGAATGAGTCAATACTATGGCACACTTCAGGACTCTACATCCCCCCGAAATTAGGGTTCAACCCAAACTAAAAGATAGGTAAAACCCAGACAGGCTATACACCGCTCCCCAATCATCCCGGCTGAGACCCTTGGGCAATCGGGATGTCGGCCAGGCGGCTCCACTCATTCCAGGAGCCGTCGTAGTTCCGCACCCGAGGATAGCCCAGCAGGTATTTCAAAACGAACCACATATAGGCCGATCGCCCTCCCACGGCGCAGTAGGGAAACACCTCCCGATCCGGTGTAACTCCGCGACTGGTGAACAGAGTCTCTAGCTCGTCAAAGGATTTGAAGGTGCCGTCTGCGTTCAACGTGAGGGTGTGCTCGAGATGTACCGCCCCTGGAATGTGCCCTGCTCGCTCACCATTTTCGGGAGGCTTCATGAGAAAGACCTCTCCGGTATATTCGGGCAAGGTGCGGGCATCCACCAGCACCCGTTGAGGGTCGTTGATGGCGGCCAGAACGTCGTCTTTCGCTACCCGCAAACTCGTATCCAGCGGCTTCGGCTGGTAGTGGGTCGGCGGAAAAGTAGAGAGTTCTGACGAAATAGGGCGGCCTTCTGCCAGCCATTTCTGGTGCCCGCCATTGAGCACCCGAACATGCCTGTGGCCGATCACGTTGAGGAACCAGAGAATCCAGGCCCCGGTGCCAGGGTAGCTGCCGTAGGCGACAACGGTCGTTTCGTCGGTAATGCCGGAGCGGGCAAGGAGGGGGGCGATCGCATCTGTCTGCAAGTTAAGCCGCAGATCGGGCTGAAATACATCCGTCAAACTATTCCAAAAAACGGCTCCTGGAATGTGAGCCTCTTTGTAGGGTTCTGGGCTCATATCCACTTCCAAAATTCGCACTTTGGGATCGTGGAGATGGTCGGCCAGCCATTGGGTATCGACTAAGACTTCGGGATGGGCGTATTGGTTCATGGGTTTTAGGGGGAAAAGGGGTAGGGGGTAGTATAGCCCTACGGGCTAAGGTTTGAGTGTGGAACCCCCGCGACGCGGGGGTTCCACACCTCTTGAATGTCCTAACGCGAAAGCGTAACGCCATAGGGGGTAGAGAGTCACCTACAGGGATGGGGCTTTTAATTTGGATTGGCGGTTTTTGGGTTGGTTGCATCACATCCAAAGGGGAGCGGTACCAGGTTTGAAACTCGATGGACGAGGGTGGTTGAAACCGAGAACAACACAAAGCCAACCAGCGGGTGCACTACGGCCAACGGCAGGGGCAGCGGGATTTGCAGGTGCATGGAGAGAAATTGGATCCCCAGCAGCAGGGGAAGACTCACGGTCAGGATGCGGATACGCCGGGAAAATGGCGGCCCAAAGACCCAGAGCAGCAGTATCAACGAGAGGCCGCTGTAGGCTCGAACCAGGGCAACATGGGCGTTCCACCAGACGGGATTGTGGAACTCAGCTAGTCCCACTGTGGTCATTTGCGCTACCAGGCAAAGGTTGAAGATCACCGCTAGCCCATAAAATCCAATGACGGATAGTTTGGCCGAAGACGGGGTGCCTGCTGGGGTTACTTGAAGGGGTGCATCGGGGGAATTGGGTGTTGAAATCATCGGGAAAAGACCTCAAGGATTCGGTTTGGATGCCACGGTTGTGGCTTGTTGTCTCAACCATAGGAATCTTTTCTTCTGCCGAATAGACCTCGATCGGGTACACTTGCCGTTAAAGACTGGTGACTCCCATGTCGCTTTCTACAGACATTCCTCTACAACATCTGTTTGAGACCATCGCCCAGGCGCAGCATGAATCTGACCTGCGCCATTCTGTGATGGCCCAACTGGGCGAATACTTCTCAGCCCGACGATGCAAGCTGGGTTTTCTCCATGAATTTCCGCAGGTTGATGACACCATGCCCAGGCTGATGCGGCTGGCGTTGTCTCTGGAGCACAACCCGGTGCTGCGCTACCTACTGCAGCGACATACGGCGGTACACGACGAGGTGGTTCTACCCCCTGGGGTCTGGCAAACCATCTGCCCCCGCGCCGATCATGGCCATGTGATGGTAGGGCCGATTATTACCGATGGGCAACTGGTGGGGGGCGTTGCCTTTACTCGACATCGCACCGATGCCCCCTTCACCAGCGATAACCTGGCTGACCTGAGTGCCCTGTGTTTGCATGTTTCGTCCCGGTTGATGGCGGTGCGATCGCACCCTCTCGCCCCAGAACTTAAGTTCGCTAAATTAACCCCTCGGGAAACCGAGATTGTGGAACTCGTCGCCCAGGGGCTGACCAACAAAGCGATCGGAGCCGAACTCTGGATTACCGAGAACTCCGTCAAGCAAGCCCTGAAGCGTATCTTCCGCAAACTGGAGGTATCATCGCGGGCAGAAATGGTGGCGAAACTTGCCAACAGCATCCCGGCAAATTGAACATTCAGCGCTGAGGTTAGGTAAAAGCTTCAGCCACCACTGGCTCTCTTGTCAAATCACTTCTGGACAGCGGTAAACCCACCATCAATCACCAAATTGTGCCCGGTGATGAAGGCTGCTCCGTCTGAACACAGATAAACCACTGCGGCAGCAATATCTTCTGGAGTACCGATGCGTTGCAGAGGAATTCCGGCTGCCACCTGATCCAACATTTCAGGGGGAGACCCTGCCCACAGGTCAGTTTTGACCGCTCCCGGACTGACAGTAAGTACATGGCCATAAAAAAAGCAAGTGGGGTGGGGGCCCCCCCGGGGGCGGCCCCCCCCCACACAAAAGATAAGTATATCAAACAAAAAATAAAAAAAAAAATATGGTTTT
>JAYKGU010000303.1:0-6626 GCA_035285585.1 Synechococcales cyanobacterium | reverse complement strand
CCGGTTTTCTAACCTTCGTTTTTCAATGCAGTTCTACTTAGGTGCCATGAATGTTCGTGTACTCATCAAATTTCGCAGCCGCGATCGCAGCCCTTTGGAAGGGTTGGTTTCCCTACTGTCGGTGTTGGGGGCGATCGCCATCTGGCAGGCGATCGCCTACTTCGAATGGGTTCCCCGGCAGTTTCTTCCCACGCCCCTGAGCGTTTTAGAAGCGCTGCATCACCTGCTAACCCAGCAGGCATTTCTAACTGACATTTGGGTAAGCATGAGGCGGGTCTGGGAGGCTTTTTTACTAGCGGCGATCGCCGCCATCCCCCTGGGAATTTTGATGAGCACTTATCGTCTGGGAGGAGCCATCTTTGAACCCATTATTGACTTCATTCGCTACCTGCCCATTCCAGCGCTGGTGCCGCTGCTGATTATCTGGCTTGGGGTTGGGGAAGCTTCAAAAATCGCCATTTTGTGGATGGGCACGTTTTTCCAACTCGTGCTGCTGGTGGCAGACGATGCCCGCCGGGTGCCACGGGAATACGTGGAGATTGGGTTTACCCTTGGCGCAACTCCTCTGGAAATCATTCGCGATATCATTATTCCCGCCATGTTACCCAACCTGATTGACAATCTGCGAATTACCCTGGGCTGGTGCTGGACATACTTGATTGTGGCCGAAATTGTCGCCTCAAACTCTGGCATTGGCCATGTCATCTGGTCAATGCGACGATTTGTGCGCACACCAGAGGTAATGGCGGGCATTCTAACCGTTGGAGTCATCGGTTTGCTGAGTGACCAGGCGTTTCGTCTGGGGCATCGCTTGTACTTCCGCTATTTGAACTAAGTGATCAAGCACGATTAATTACATCTTGTGGGGGTGTGCGCCCCGGCGGGCGCACACCCCCAAGAAAATGATTTTGTTTAACTACTTAAACCATGACGGCTAATTTCTTAAAAATTGAGCATGTTTCCAAGTTATACAGAGCAGGCCGCAAAAGTTCTGTGCTGGTGCTTGACGACATTTCACTCCAGGTGCAAGCGGGGGAGTTTGTCGTATTTTTGGGGCCGTCAGGCTGCGGTAAGACAACCCTGATGCGGATGGTAGGTGGACTAGAGACCCCCACCAGAGGGCAGATTTTTCTGGCTGGCGATCGCATCACCCAGCCCAGTTGCCGTCAGGGGATGGTGTTTCAATCCTATTCTTCTTTTCCGTGGCTCACCGTCTTTGAAAACGTGCTGTTTGGTATGCGCTATCGGCGCGACCTGTCGATAACCGCAAAGCGGGGCCGCGCCCGGTTTTACTTGAGTCTGATGGGTCTGGAAGATTTCAGTGACTACTACATCACTCAAATTTCGGGGGGTATGCAGCAGCGGGTTGCCCTGGCGCGCACCCTGGCTGCCGATCCCGATATTTTGCTCATGGATGAACCCTTTGGGGCACTGGATGCCCAAACCCGCGAATTCCTGCAGTACCAACTCTTAAATATTTGTCAAACTGAGAAGAAGACGGTTATCTTTGTGACCCACGATGTGGAGGAAGCGGTCTTTTTGGGCGATCGCATCCTGGTTTTTTCAGCTCGCCCCGCCCGCGTCATTCAGGATATCCAGGTCGGAGAGTTTCTCCTCGGAAAGAGAACCCTGGCCATCAAGGAGTCGGATGCCTTTTTACAGTTGCGTAACCACATCCTTGATATCGTTCGAGCGCAGGCCCAGCAGGCTGAGCAACCCACCCGCACCTCCGCACCACCTAAGCGATCGTCCCACTAACCGCCCATGCTCTGGGGGCGGTATGGTCTTTCCCGGAAATCTCCTGCGTGCCCCCAAACCCACCCGGAATTCCAGGACATAAGTGATTTCTTGAAATGAAGTTACCAGCCCACGGTGCGTTACGCTTCGCTTTAGCGATAGCTATGCCCTTGGGCTATACGGCACCCTACGGGCGGTATGGTCTTTCCCGGAAATCTCCATAGTACGCAGTGCATCAGATTTTTGAACATGATCCTATCGGACGACGTAGGGGCAAACGACTATTTGCCCCTAGCAACCATTTAGAGAAGGTTTGTAAATAACTTGTAACCGTTTTGAAACCGTTGCCCTTGCTTGTTCCCCCCTTAGCTCCCCTTGAAAAGGGGGGAACACAGCTAGAAGTCTGAAGTCCCCCATTTTAAGGGGGATTTAGGGGGATCGAAACATCAGTTTACAAACACTCCCTTAACCGAAGGTAATTTTTCCCCGGGAAATCTGCTAAGTCCTAATCCATCAGTGTTTGAGCAATTTTAAATATTTTCTTGGGGGCATGCCCTCAGGAGAGTAATTATGTTTAACCACTTAACCCCACGATCCAACAGGTTATTCCATGATCCCACCCCTCGCTGGCAAGACGGCCCTGATTACCGGGGCAGCTCGGGGCATTGGTCAGGCTACTGCCATCGCCCTGGCACAGGCAGGGGCACAGGTAGCCATTACTGACATTGCTCCCCTTGACAACACCAGAGCGGCCCTTGAACAACAGGCCGTCGCTGCGGCCCTCTCCCTACCCTGCGATGTCACCAACGAGGGGCAGGTGGAAGTTATGGTTGAACGGGCGATCGCCCACCTGCAGCGGGTGGATATCCTTTTCAACAATGCTGGCGTCATGGTGGAAACCCCCCTCCTGGAGACCTCCCTGGAAGTCTTTGAGCAGGTCATGGCTGTGAATGTCCGGGGAGTTTTTCTCGTGGGGCGGGCTGTGATGCGCCACATGGTTGAGCAGGGCGGCGGACGGGTGATCAACACCGCCTCCGAGCTGGCCTATGCGGGGCGGGAAAACTACTCCGTCTACTGTGCCTCGAAGGCAGCTATCCTCGGCCTTACCCGGTCGTGGGCCAGGGAGTTTGCGCCCCAGATTTTGGTGAATGCGATCGCCCCCGGCCCCATCGACACACCTCTGTTGGGGTTCGATCGTCTACCCCCCGACCTGCAGGCCAGGGAAACGTCGCTCCCCCTGCGGCGCGTGGGTCAGCCTGCCGAAGTGGCCGCCGCTGTGGTGTTCCTTGCCGGGCCAGGAGCCAGCTACATTACGGGCCATGCCCTTGCCGTTAACGGGGGGGCGGTCATGGGTTAACAAAAGCTTAATCTATAGCCCTACGGGCTAAGGTTTGAGTGTGAAACCCCGGCGACGCGGGGGTTTCACACCTCTTGAATGTCCTAACGCGAAAGCGTAACGCCATAAGGTTGGTGGAGCGATGCTGGAGGCGAGTTTGAAAGCGGTTGGGTCGGTTATTTGCTTTCAGAACTCAGGAATCACGCTGCCGCCCCAGTCGAGCGGAGTGCTTGCGGCGGGCAGTCGTCGAACGGGAAGCAAGGTCAGTCAGCGTCAGGGTATCGGCCCGGTTTTGCCGCAGGAAGTCGGTCAAATCTTGCTGCTGGCGCTGGGTCTGGTAAGTGCGATAGGCAATGGCTGCCGCCCCCGATAGCAGGGCGGCGAGGGCGGGGGTAAAGCTGGGAATCCAGCCCTGGTAGGAGAACACAACGTAGCCAGTGCCCACGATTACCAGCACCAGGACGCCACTGCCAATGCCCAGCCAGAAAGGATGGCGCACCAGGCAGACGATGGCTCCTCCGGCGATCGCCCAGCCCAAAATCCACAAAATCTCGGCCCATTCGGGGAAAAACCAGACGAGCGATCGCTCCCCAGAAACCGCACTTAGCAACTGGCTGACCATCTGGGCATGAACGATCACCCCAGTCATCTGGTGTTCGGTTTGCTGACTGCCGCTGTAGGGGGTGTAGAACAGATCCTTGCTGCTGGTGGCCGTGGTGCCAATCAGGACGATGCGGTCTTTGACCAGGCTGGGATCAATGTTGCCGTTCAGCACATCGGTAAACGCCACCTGCTCGGCCACCTGGGAAGCGTTTCGATAGTTCAAAATAATCTGGTAGCCACCCGCATCCAGGGTTTGGTAGCCGCCCGATCGCTGGGTCAGCGGATGAAACGTGGTTTGACCCAGGCGAAACAGAGCAGGATTTTTGGGATCGCTGGTCATCTCAACGCCCTCGGCTTCCAAATATTGCATCGCCAGCTTGAGGGCAAAGGAAAAATAGGTGTTACTGTCCTCATCGGTACCAATTAAAAGATTGCGGCGGACAACGCCGTCTGGGTCGATGGGGAAGTCGTTGAAGCCGACCCGATCCAGATCCATGCCGGGGGGGGGCGGAATCCGGTTGGTGTCGGAGGTGCCCAGGTTGAGGATGGCGATCGCCCGATCTGACTGAAGCTGGGCCAGCAGCTCGTCCCGTCCTGGATCCTGGGGCAGATCGCGATGGAGGGCCAGACCTAAGACTCGCGGTTTATGGCGCATCAGCTCGGCCATTACCTGGGCCACCGCCGCATCGGAGGGGGTGGGGCGGTTGAGAACCTGCAGGTCGGCCTCCGAGATGCCCACTACCAGCAGTCGGGGATCTGGAGGGTGTTCAGGGTGGAGCTGCACCATGCGATCGTAGGCCACCAGCTCTAGCGCCTGCAGCCAGCCCAAGTGGCGTACTCCCAGTAACACGCCACTGACCGCTATCGAGGCGATCGCCACCTGGCGGGCATTTCTGATCACCGTTGCCCACCACCGTCGCCCGCCCCCCAGGGGATTGAGCCGATCGATCAGCGTGCCCGGCTCGGCAGACGGCTCGTCCATCAGGTCAGTGAAATCGGTGGGCAGATCCGCCAGCCGATCGAGGGAGTGCAGAACCTCTGTGGCAGACTGGTAGCGCTGGTTGACGTGATAGCGCACCATCCGCTCCAGCACCAGCGCCAGTCCGGTGCTGACGGACGCATGGTGCTGCCAGATCAGCTCGCAGGTATCGGGATCATCTTCGATTTGAAAAGGCTGCAGCCCGGTGAGTGCCTGGATGGCCGTTACTCCCAGGGCGTACACGTCACTGTTATAGCGGGGTCGTCCGGCCAGTTGCTCGTTAGGTGTGTAGCCCTCGGTGCCGATGCCCACCGTCAGTTGGGTGCGCCCATCGGGATCTACCATTTGGGTGCGAATTTCCTTTACCGCTCCAAAATCGATGAGCACGATTTTGCCGTCTTCCCGCCGCCGGATCAGGTTTTCGGGTTTGACATCGCGGTGGATGACGTGGTGATGATGCACAAATTCCAAAATGCCCAGCACATCCCGCAGCAGCTCAATCACCTGGGCTTCACTCAGCTGCCGACATTGGGCCAGTTCGTCGCTGAGGGACTGGCCATCAATAAATTCCTGAACGAGGTAAAACTCTCGGCTTTCCTCAAAGGCGTCGTAAAAGGACGGGATTTGGGGATGTTGCCCCAGCCGCTCCAGGGTTTTCACTTCTGTATCGAAGAGGCGGCGGGCAATTTCCAGAAACTTTGTATCTTTACTCGCAGGCTTGAACTGCTTGATGACGCAGACAAAGCCATCTGGGCGCTGTAAATCCTCTGCCAGATAGGTTTGGCCGAAGCCCCCAGCCCCCAGCACCTTCGTGATTTTGTACCGCCCCCCCAACAGAGAATCTTGCATAGCAGCCAGACGTGCGTGCATTCTGATTGTGACACACAACTTTTTTTCGGTTCAATTTTGGCAAACTGTCTCTATGATTACAGGCTCAACCCAACTGCTCGGTGTAATTGGCCATCCGGTGAAGCACTCCCTGTCGCCCCTGATGCACAATGCGGCGATCGCCCATCTCGGTGCCGATTATATCTACCTGCCCTTTCCCGTTGCTCCGGCTGAGCTTCCAGCGGCGATCGCCGGGTTTGCCGCCATCGGCTTGCGTGGCTTTAATATCACCCTGCCCCATAAACAGGCTATCATTCCCCTGCTGGATCAGGTAGCTGATGTCGCCCAGGCCATTGGCGCAGTGAACACCGTTCTGCGCACAGATGCCGGTTGGCAGGGCACCAATACCGATGGGGCCGGATTCATTGCCCCCCTGAAGTCGCTGCGATCCACCTGGTCAGATGTGACGGCTGTTGTGCTGGGTAATGGCGGAGCAGCACGGGCCGTGGTAGCGGGATGTGCCCAGTTAGGTTGTCCTGCCATTCAGGTGGTGGGGCGCAGCCCGGAGAAGCTCAGTCAATTTTTGCAAAGCTGGCAGACTTCTCCCCTGACGGTACCTCTCTCCGTCCATCCCTGGGGCGATTTGCCCACCCTGCTGCCCCAGGCAAACCTAGTGGTGAACACCACCCCTGTTGGCATGGCTCCCCAGGTCGATGCCTCTCCCCTCACCCAGGAGAATTGGGATAAAGTCTGTCCTGGCACCATTGCCTATGATTTGATCTACACCCCCAACCCCACCCGTTTTTTGCAGCAGGCCAGGGAAAGAGGGGCGATCGCCCTGGATGGCCTAGAAATGCTCGTTCAGCAGGGAGCTGCTGCCCTGGAACTGTGGCTTCAGCAACCCGTTCCCGTAGAAATTATGCGGCAGGCAGCGAGGGAACACCTGGGTCTGACTTCTTAGGATCGCCCGGAACTAAATCCTTCACAATCAGTCACGATGTTATTGCGGATTAGGCTGCTCCTGATCGTGCCCGCCGCCCACCCTCCCCAGGTCATCCACCGACATGCTGTTTAACTCGTTCGTCTTCGTCGGCTTCTTTCTCGTCGTCTATGGGGTCTACCTCAGCCTTCAGCGTCACCTCC
>JAYKGU010000302.1:0-19890 GCA_035285585.1 Synechococcales cyanobacterium | reverse complement strand
CGATCCGGTAGTGGGTCTGGATGGTCGTGATGTGCTTGAAGTCGGTGATCAGGTCAGCGATCGCCTGCTCAAAAGACTTTCCCTCCAAGGGATCGGAACGCAGCATCAAAATTGCCTGACGCAGCTCTGTACGTGCTGCCGCTCCCAGGTTTTTGCTTTCATTGAGAAACCCCTTAACCTCTTCCAGGTGGACTGGGAGCGCCAAGGCAGCATTTTCAAGGACAATACTTTGCGCAGTCAGCAAGTGCCCCAGCGAATCGTGGATGTCCCGCGCAATTCGGGTCCGTTCCTGCAAGGTCGCCTGGTCTTCAATCTGCAAGGAATATTGGTAAAGCTGCTCGTTTGCCAACGCAAGCTTTCGCCGACCCTGACGTTCATTAATCAAAGAGTTCACCAGCAGGAGAACAAATAGCAAAATCAGCCCGAAGGACAGCAAATTATCCAGCAGGAAATGCAGAATCAGGTTTTGCATCAGTACCAGAAACTGGCGCACCTGCTGGGGGTTAAAGCTGAGGTTAATCTGTACAGCACCATCCGGATTAATCGCAATCCCTGAAGCAAGTTCTCCAAACGTCCAACTATGGAGAAACTTTGGTTTTAACAGAAACCACAGGACTAGCAGCACAGGGGCAAGGGTAATGGGATAAACCAGCCACATCAGGGCTGCAATGAGCCATCGGCTCGATCCTTGAAACATCAAACTACTGCGGAGAAGCACCACAACCAGGAGGGGCGAAAGTGCTTCAAGACCCCAACCCAGGGAATTTCCGGCAACACAAACCAGAGCAAAGTTCAGGGCGACATAAAGCCATTTCATCCAGCAACCAGTCGGTAACCGCAGGCCCATGCCCCCAAATACCAGGAGAATAGCCACGAGGGAGAACATCTCTGACGCCTCCAGCCCCCATTGCTCAAGCCACTCGGTGTCACTAAATAAAATCGCCTGTGACCATCCTTGAACGCCAAAAATCTTAAAGGCAGAAAGCCCCAGCAGAATCCATTCCAGAATTAATAGCAGGCGAAATGGGTGGGGTTGCAGCTTTAACTGGGAGTACATGGTTGGGTTGCACGAGCCTTGAGTGAGTGGTGGCATCGGTTACTTGCCTTCCTTCTATCACATTTACCTCAGCCACCGCTTGAGGCTAAAGTCCCATTTCAAAGCTGCGTAGGTCTGTAGGCCCAAAACTCAAACAGGGCTTGTGCCTCATGTGGGTTTGCCTTGCCCATTCGTAAAGTTGAAGAGTCCTCACTGAAGGACAACTTTCAACCGAATCAAGGAGACAACTATGAAACGTCGATTCTTTCTTCCCCTGCTGGCTGGAGCTATTTTGTTCACCTCCCTTGGGCTTGCGAAACTTGCCGTAGGGCAATCTTCAGAGAACCAGCCCAGTTTCCCTGGGGGCGTTTTGCCAACTAACCTGCCTTACGAAGACCTTGAAGTAGAAGGCTTTGATCCCGACAGCATTCCCTTCGAAGACCATGAAAGTGATCCAGAGGTGGAGGCCCGCAACCTTGAGCAAGAGAACGGGCAGAGGCGATGCTGGGCAATATTTTAGGGGATGCGATCGCCAACTACAGCGACGGCGTCTCTGAAATCCTCACCCCTGAGCAACTGCGTATCTGGCAACAGAACATGGATGAGTACGTGCAGAACAATCAGTCTAATCAGCAGTAAGGAAGACCCACTTTCCCTAAGCTGCGTGCAAATTGGTTGCCTATTTCCAGGCGATCGCCCATGAGAGATCCCCCGTCTTTGCAGCGGGGGATTTTGTCGTTATTTTGCCTCCCTGTTTTGCCTTCAAAGACAGGATTTTCTTCTCTGGATTCGTTCCACCGGTAAGTAGCCTGCATTACAGTCTGTTAAGGAACGAGGCAGTACGATCGCTCCAATCCCTCATGGGGAGAGTATCACAGCTTGCCGTGCCTCGGTGACTGGCTCTAGCCAATCCTCCCCAGGTTTCCCCATGCATTGAAGTGAGACGCATCAGATGCAAGACAGTAAGCGAATCAAACTCTATGCTCAGCAGCTCGGCTGGGAACTGCATCGCACAACCGGAAAACACGAAATCTGGCGATCGCCGTCTGGCAAAACCATGCCTCTACCCTCGACCCCCGGCGGTGGACGATGGCTCCAAAATGTGCAGGCCAAACTGAGACGTTACGCCTGACGGCATCGCTTTTTCGTAGAGTCTGAATTGGGGCCATGGTCAGGGCGCATTTTTTGCTGCGCAAACGTGCGGGCAGGGTATCGCTAAAAAGCCTCATCTAAGTTACTACTACAACGGGCAAGTTGGGAATTCGGGACGCTTCAAAGAAATTCGGAACGCTTCAACCTCCCCAGTAGATGACCAGTTGATAAGAACTTCCAAAATTCCATAATCAGAAGAGCGGGGGCGATCGCCTCCGCTCTTGGCGTTTATATTATAGAATTAGAAAAACTTAAAAAATATTAACGTCTTGTCCCGCATGCCTTAGCCGCCATGAAGCCTGCATCGCCCTCAGCCATTCTGCTTGTGGATGGATATAACATCATTGGAGCCAGCCCTGGCCTGGGTAAAACGATGAGGCAGCACGGCTTGGAGACCGCCCGCACTGAGCTGATTGAAGCACTCATTAGCTACAGCGCCTATCAGGGATACGAAACTCAGGTAGTTTTTGACGCCTGCTATCAGGGCAATCCGGGGCACCATGAGGTGGTGACTTCCCATCTGGCGGTGCGCTACACCGATTATCGCCAGACCGCCGACACCTTCATCGAAAAAACCTGCGCCCAGTTCCGTAACGACGTCCGAAAATTAACCCACCGTCTCATCGTAGCCACCTCCGATCGCGCCCAACAGCTCACAGTAGTTGGCTACGGCGCAGAATGCATCTCTGCGCAGCGGTTGCTCAGCGAGGTAGATCTGGTGCGGCAGCGGGTGCGGCGGCGACAAAAGCCCCAACGCCAGACATCTAGCCGTTTCCTGGCGAAGGCGCTAGATCCAGTTGCCCAAGAGCGCCTTAATCAACTGCGCTACGGCTTCAGGCTGGAAGGGAAATAGCGACATCCCAGCAAGTGATAGTCGAGAAAATTACAACCCCAAAAAATTTAAAAAATAAGTGGCGATCGCTCTTGCCAAATCCCATCAAAAGTAGCTAGTATAGGATTCGCGTTCCTCAGTAGCTCAGTGGTAGAGCGGTCGGCTGTTAACCGATTGGTCGCAGGTTCGAATCCTGCCTGGGGAGTTTAAGAATCGTAAGAATATCCTTCCTGAAGGGTAAAAGATTATTTCCAGGGACAGGGGGCTACGCCTCAGGGCAAAAGGCCCTTTGCTCCTATAGCCATTTCTGGGGTCAGTATCTTCTCGGAACCAACTGATTGATGGGTATCGCTGAAGCGACAATTTTGCCGTCCTAAACCTTTGCTTAACCGACTCTTAAAGCAAAAGCCTCCGGTGTCATGGAATTTTTTGATACCTTCAGATATGTTTGTCGGTATATCTCGCAAACCAGTTCGCCGCTCAGTTCGTAAAGAACTTGCAGGGCCAATCTGCCGCTAAAACTTGTTGCTAACCTTTCGGAGCGATCGCATGCAGACAGCACCTAATCCGGCCTCAATCTGGCAACAGGTCAAACAGGGAAAACTTACCTGCGACCAGGCTCTGGAAAAGCTATTTGACGACCAGGGGCGGCTCAGTACGCCCTTGCTTGACGAGGACGTGTGTTCCCGGTTCTTTCAGTGCTTCTCTGGACAAAAGCTGCCCCCCGTGGTGCCCCTCCTCCTGTGGCGCAACTGCTTTTATCTGGGTAGCCCCGTGGTGCTTGAGGAGGAAGAAATTCGTAAATTGGGCGATCGCACCCTCACCGACATCCGCATCATTCCCATCACGCCCCGCTGTTACCGCACCTGGCACCACGCCAGAAGCCTGGACTTGAGCCGCATCCACGTCCACCCCCTGCTAGACCCCATCACCGGAGAGCACTTCCATGAAGACATTGGTGAAACGACGGAAATCTTTCTCTCAAAAGCGGAAGGTCAGGTGGAGCGCATCAAGGCCATCATCTCCAGCGCCCTGCGCCACCGGGCCAGTGACATCCATTTAGAACCAACCCAGGACGGTTTGCGGGTGCGTTACCGCATTGATGGCGTGCTGCGGGACATTACTCGCCTGCCCATGGAAGTGAGCCGTCGCGTGGTGGTGGCCCTCAAAGTCATGGCCAGCATGGACATTGCCGACAGCCGCCGCCCCCAGGACGGCAGAATTGGCGAACAGTACCACGTAGGGGACGACACCGATCTGAGTATGGATATGCGGGTGAGCACCCTCCCCTGCGTCGGCGGCGAAAAGGCGGTGGTGCGCCTCCTGCCCCGCAAAAATCCCTTTTCCACCGTTGACCGGCTGGGCTTCTCCCCAAAGGCGCTGGTAACCTACAAAAGCTGGCTACGGCAGCCCCAGGGCCTGATTATCTTCACCGGCCCCACCGGATCGGGCAAAACCAGCACCCTTTACACCAGTCTCCAGGAGATCGCCACCGAACACGTCAATGTGGTGACGGTGGAAGACCCGGTGGAGTATGTGCTGCCCCGCATCACCCAAACCCAGGTAAATGAAGCGGCGGGGATGTCCTTTGCCGCCGGACTGCGATCCATTCTGCGGCAAGACCCGGACATCATCATGGTGGGGGAGGTGCGGGATCACGCCACGGCTGAAACAGCGGTGCGGGCAGCCCTCACGGGGCACCTGGTGTTTACCACGCTGCACACCAACGACGCCATCGGGGCCATTCCTCGAATTAAAGACATCGGGCCAGATCCTGGGTTAATCAGCGATGCGCTGCTGGGGGTGGTCGCTCAGCGGCTGGTGCGGCGGGTGTGCCCCCACTGTGCCGAACCTTACCGACCCGACCCCCAGGCCCTGGAGGTGCTGGGGCTGAGTCCCAACCAGGTGAAGCAGGCGAATTGGCAGCGGGGGCGGGGCTGTGCCCAGTGTTTCCAGTCGGGCTATTTGGGCCGGGAAGCGGTGGTGGAGCTGCTGGAGGTGGACGACCGCATCCGCGACATTATGTACGAGGGCACCATGACCCAGCTCCATCGCTACCTGCAAACTATTGACTTCATCTCATTCCGGGCGGCGGCGGTGGAAAAGGTAATGGCCGGAATTACTACAGTGGAAGAAGTGGTGCGGGTGCTGCCGCGTACGGCCCTCAACCGCCGACCTGACCCAGCGGTGACAGCGGTGGATGGCTGTGGCGATCGCACCAAAACCCTTGTCCCCAATTAGTGCCCCTCCGAAAACTCATCAGAGTTTTTGAAATTTCAAACCCTACCGGGGTTTCGGATAGGGTCTTAGCCTGTAGGGGGAGACAGGGGAAATTCCAGAATCATCTGAACGACCTGATTTTGGCTCTTAGCCTGGATAGTGGCCCCCAGCTTTTCCGCCAGCTTTTTGACCAGGGCCAGCCCCAGACCAGTGCCGCCATGCTTCCAGGGGTCGTTGTTGGGGATGCGGTAGAACTTGTCAAAGATGCGATCGCACTCCACCGCAGGCAGCTCTACCCCAGAATTACTCACCACGAGGCGAATTCCATTTTCCACCGTCTCAGCGATTACATGAATGGTGCCCCCTGCCGGGGTGTATTTGCAGGCGTTGGTGAGTAGCTCCGTCAATATCCGCTCCAGGTAAGCCAAATCGGTTGGCAACATCAGACCGTCGGCAATGTGAATGTGGAGCTGCTGCTGCTGTCGCTGCGCCCGTTCAATGAACGCCTCGGCAATATGGGGCACCCACATTTGCAGATTAACTAGTGTGGGAATTACCGGGTCGGCATCGGAGTCTACGCGGGTCAGGTCAAGCAAGTCGTTGATGAGTACGGTTTCCCGATGACATTCCTCCTTGAGGATCTGAAAATAGCGATCGAGGGCGGAGGGAGGGACGTGGCCCAGCAAATCGGCCCGAACCAGCTCAATTTCTATCAATTGGGTGGCCATTTTGATGCTGGCCATGGGCGTGCGCAGCTCGTGGGAAACGGTGCTCAGAAAGTCATCTTTCAGGCGGTTGAGCCGCTCCAGCTCGTGCACCTGGGCCTGGGCAGCCTGGTAGAGACGGGCCTGACGAATGGCGATCGCACACTGGTTGGCCACCTGCTGCACCAGACGAACTTCCAGGTGGTTGAACACCGTAGACGTGGGTTTGAACAACCACAGATCTCCCAGCACTTGCCGCTCGTCCATAATCGGGCAGGCGAGTACGGTCAACCGCTGCTGATTCGCACGCAGGGGATGGGGGGACACATCGGAGAATTGGCAGAACTCGCCCCGCAGCAGGTAGGGATACACGTCAGGGTGAGTAGCATCAGCGAGGGCAAAGGTCGTCCCCATAGCGGGGTTCAGCAACTGGGTATACTCGTGGGTAATCGTTGAGGTGGTTTGGTCGGCGTTGTAAATCCCCGTATCGCAGCAGACCAGGGACAGCCCCTGGCCCAATCCTTCCACCACGGTTTGCAGAATCTGGGCCTCGTCAAGATCATCGCGCACCTGATCGGTGATTTGCTTGAGCAGGGTTTCAAACTCCAGAGCCTGCTGCAATTCGGCGGTGCGGTGGGAGACCTGCCGCTCCAGATCCACGTTGAGCTGCTGTACTTGCTGATAGAGTTCCGACTGTTGAATGGCGATCGCCAACTGGTCGGTCAGCCGCTGCAGCAGGGCAATTTCCTCACTGGCCCACTCCCTGGGAGACTGGCAGTGGTTGGCAATCAGAAACCCCCATACCTGCTCACCCCTGAGCAGCGGCAGCACCAGGTTGGCCCGCACCTGAAAGTGCTGCAGCATCTCTCGATGGCAGTCTGCCAGCCCAGCAGTCTGAATGTCGGCGATCGCCTGCACCTTGCCTTCCACATAAGGGGCAATGCAGCCCTCCAACTGCAGACAGGGGTCGGAGATCAGTTCTCCCAGAAGCGATCGCCAGGGAGAGACTGCCGACTCGGCCACCACCGTACCCGCAATGCGGCTATGAAGGCGGTAGACCAGCACCCGGTCGGTCTGCAGAAACTGACGGACCTCGGCCACGGTGGTGTCGAGAATTTGGGAGAGATCGAGCGATCGCCGCAGGCGGTTAGTAATAGTCGCCAGCAGATGTTCCCGCTGGACTTGCCGCTGCAGGGTTATTTCTGCCGCCTTACGGTCGGTCTCGTCGCGGATAGTGACCACCACCCCAGAAATCCTGCCATCCATCTCCAGGTAAGGCGCGTAGATAATTTCGAGAAAGCGCCTGCCCAGTTCGGGATAGGTAAACCAGTCGTGGTAGTGAACCAACTCGCCTGCCAGAGCAGCATCCAGGCGGGGTTTAACGATTTGCTCAAAAACATCCTCCCCCAGCAGCTCGGCCACCGAATGGCCCACAATCTGGTGGTAGGTTTTGTGGTAGCGCTCCAGATAAGGCTGATTGACGGTCTGATAGATATAGTTCTGATCTACCAGGGAAATCCCGTCCGATGTGGCTGAAACAATGCGTTCGTAGCGCCGCAGTACCGCTTCTGAGTGGGTTGCATCAAGGGGTCGGGAGATCAAGGGCTGTACCTGCGGGGTTGCACCTCCAGAGGATGAAGTGCGGATCACCGCAGGACTGATTGCCAGCCAGATTTCAGGGTCACCCTCCCCAGGGATTTGCAAGCAGTGCAGCAGCGGCAGCCCCATCGACGCCTCCAGGTGGAGGTGATGTGATAAACAGAAACATTCAGCGGCAGATCCCGCCAGGGCTTTCTGGAGCGATCGCACCTGAGCGTCAGCCCGAACGCGAGCAGTCACATCCCTCAGGGCGATGAGATGCAGGCCCGCCCCCAGGGGTTGAATCACCGAACCCTCCAGATACCACACGTCGCCTCCCGACTGCACCCAGGCCAGGGTCAACGGTAAAGCCTGGGCGGCAAACGGTTGTGCCTCGGGAAATCGGGCACTCACGCCGCTGTCGCTGGCCGCATCTGCCCCGTCGCTGGTAATCCCCAACTGCACATCGGGGCTGATTTCCAGCACCCGGCGGGCAGCAGAATTTGCCTCCAGGCAACGCCCCCCCCTGTCTACCACCAGCAGGGCATCCAAAGCTTCATTAAATAGGAAACGGTAGGGGCGATCGCTTAAACGATTCATCACAGCATCCAACGAACCTCGTTCGTGCCCCCCATCATCCAATTCGGCCTGAGAAAAACCCATAGCGCTGCAGCAACCTACCTCCATCGGTAAAGGTTTCCCGCTGACCCCGGCTTATCTGCACATTGCTCAATCCAACTCTGAATTTAGGCAATTCCACTGGAAGCGCCTGCGTTTTCGGAGCCGACTGGACGAATGAAGCACCCTTTTCGCTGTCATCCTATCTGACCATAAGTAGAACTGTATTAAAAAACGAAGGTTAGAAACCCGGGTTTCTAACATGAATTTAATTGTGCTGACCTACTGATCCAGTCGAAGCTTCAGGAAGTAAGCGATTGAACAGAACTACTTTTCTGAGCGCACCCCTTGCTAGAGGCGCGCACTCAAGAAAACGTAATTAAAATTGCTCAAGCACTTAACACCTTTTTACATCGTTACCTGAATCAGCATCTAAGCGGATGTTCGAAGTAGCGCCTTAAGGCAATATCTTAAACTGAAGCATTTCAAACCGATTCCTTCAGTTAACAGCTTTATTTAATGAACAGGTCGATTACTCAGCATCGACAACAGGGAAGCAGATAATCGGTGAAGAGGCAGACGGGAAAAACAACGAGCGCTAAATTCTCGGTGAATTCCTTAATACCTTACCTGACATTTTAATTTTAGCCCACCCCAGCAGTGCTTGAGTGGAATTTTTTGCAAAAGCAACTCAAATTCTATAGTCGCCGGATATTCTTTCAGGGGTTTCCTTCGGCGGGGACAGGTAATTTCTCAGATTGACATCGGCGGCTGCTCAACCGCCTGAACAGCAGTGATGAGCGATCGCACTTCCTGCGTCCCCTCAGACGGCTCAAACGATAGGGGAAATTTGCCCCGCAGCAGCATCCGCAGGCCCAGCGGCCCCAGGCTAGCCAGGCCCTGCAAATCTCGAAAATAGTTGCCCACTACCGTAATGCCAAACTTGCGCTCGTCGACCCAGCCCCCCTGCTTCACCAGGTCAACCATGGCTTTGCGGTGGCGGATGGGGCGGCTGACAGAGGCATCGTTACGGGCAAGCACCGCCTGCTTGATCTTGCCAATCTGATCCATCGGGGCCACACCCATGGGGCATACTTCATTGCAGTAGTAGCAGCGGGTACACCCCCACACGCCCTGAATGCCTTCACCGTATTGTTCCAGGCGTGCTTCTGTGCGGTCATCCCGCGAGTCGGCCACCAGGCGGTAGGCTTTAGCCAGGGCATGTGGCCCCACAAAGCTAGCGCTAACCTCACGGGCGTTACATTCTGAATAACACGCGCCGCACAGAATGCAGTTGCCGGTTTGATTGAGGCGATCGCGCTCCTCTGGGGTCTGCAAAAATTCCCGTTCTGGAATTTGCCGCGATTGACTGCTCACATAAGGTTCTACCGCCTCCAGGTTGTCCCAGAAGCTCTGCATATTCACCACCAGATCTTTGACGACGGGCATGTTGCCCATGGGCGCAATGGTAATGGTGGGGAGCGGGGAAGATGCGGTTTGAGCCGCATTGGGTGTCGCTGCTGCAATGTGCTGGAGGCGAGCTAGCTCCTGCCCGACATTTTCTTTACAGGCCAGGGCCGAGCGACCGTTAATCCGCATACTGCAACTGCCACAGATGGTGTTGCGACAATTTTTGCGGAAGGCCAGCGTGCCATCCTGCTCCCACTTAATGCGATTGAGGCAGTCTAAGATGGTTTGCCCCGGTTCCACCTCTAGCTCATAGGTTTGGAGAAATGCTCCCTGGGTGGGGTTGTATCGAGCGATCGCAAATTGAACGTTCATGGGTGATGGCGAAGATGGGCGATAGGACATGCAACAACGAGACTGATTACCTTAATCCATGCTAACCAATGGCTGGGGAGCAGAGCACGCTCAATTAAGCGGCTCCTGACATTCTACTCAGAGATGTGCCCCCAGCTAGAAAATGGACACCGGGCCTTCATAATTGGGCAACTCAATTGGGCAACTCAGTTTTGATGAACCCCAATCCCAGAAACAGATCCGCCTCAGGTGCCCCGATTACAACCCTGATTTTCGCCAGAACTGGCCAACCGACAGGCAGCCTAGCCTAATCCAAAGAGCCTTTCAAGAAGCCCCAAACAGATTTGATCTCTGGGTAACTTTGGCTGAGAACCTCAGTGGGATTTAAGGTGATTATGGGAAAGGGCTGGTTGGCTGGAAAATGGCAGGTGCAAACTCCCCAATCAGGATGTAGCCTGCAAAGTTAATGATTCGTCTAAATGAAAAGCCTGAGGAGAAAAGCGGGCTGAGCGATGAGATTTTGGCTAAATCTCAGGGCGATCGCTGAGGAATAAAATTGGAATTTTGTTGATAAAATTTGTCTTCATATTCTATATTGGAAAGGACTTTATCAGTCCTTCGTTCCCTTCGGATTATTGAGGATGCTTTGAACACAATGACTGAGCCTGCATCAACTCCATTAACCGGGAAAGCGCTACTTCAAAAGGTTAAAGAACTTTCCCATTTACCAAAGCGTGAGAAGGCCATGCTGTGCGGCTATTACACCGTTGGTAAAGACAACCAAACGCGCGTGAATCTCGGTGACTTTATTGAAGCGGTTTTAACCGCCAGTGGAACGCCGATTGGGTCAGACGGTGCTAAAGACGGTCGGGGTCGCGAACCAACCTACCGGGTCAGCGTCCATAAAAATGGTCAGATTGTCATCGGGTCAACCTACACCGAAAAAATGGGTCTAAAGCCAGGAGACGAGTTCGAAATTAAGCTTGGCTACAAGCACATCCAACTGGTTAAGCTCGACAACAAAGAGTACTCTGGAAATGGATCTGGGCACTACGATGAGGATGAGTAATCGCACAGCCGCTTCAGCCCAAAAAATCAGTTAATTTGTACTATTAATTTGTCCCATTAATTTGTACTTATTAATACTGCTCCACCGCTAATCGGTTTTCTCCAGAGTGACCAGCGTTACCGGGTTGAGGGGCTGAAAGCGCGTCAGATTACCCACCGGTAGCGATCGCGCAAGCTGCACCTGGAGCAGGCGGGCGTGCCAGGGGGCGGCGGTTTCGGGGCGTTGGGTAAGCCAGTGGGTTACTGCTGAAAGTCCTTCCAGGGTGGTCAGGGCGACCACAATCACCCCCTGGGGGGCGATCGCCATTGCGCAGGTATCCAAAATTTCCGGCAGATGGCCGCCGCTGCCGCCGACAAACACCCGATTGGGGGCGGGCAGGGTGGCCAGGATAGCTGGCGCACTCCCCTGGACGGGGATGACATTGGCGAGCTGAAATCGCTGAACATTCTGCTGGATGAGCGTCAGCCCCGCCAGCCGTTTTTCAATAGCGTAAATCTGGCTGGATGGACATAACCGGGCCACCTCCACGGCCACCGAGCCGGTGCCCGCACCCACATCCCAGACCACCTGCCCAGGGGACAGGGCCAATTCACCCAGCACCAGCAGCCGCACCTCCCGCTTGGTCATCAGGCCGGGGCGATCGCGGAAGCTGGCAAATTCGGCATCCGCAATCCCCATCAGCGGCAGATCGGCGGTCGGGCGCAGGGTCTCACCTTCCCGACGCAGCAGAATCACCACGCTGAGGGTCGCCGCTGCCGCCCCTGGCAACTGAGCCGCCAGATCCGTGGGCGAGTATTCCTGCACCCGCTCAGCCGCACCCCCCAAATTTTCACAGACCCAGAATCGGTAGGGCGTGGGTAAGTCCAGGGCGATCACCAGTCGGGCGATCGCCTGGGGCGTATTTTCTCCATCCGTGAGCACGGCCACCTTGTCTGGCCCCGATTTCAGCACAGCCACCAAGTCATCCAGCGATCGCCCGTGGGCACTTACCACACAGGCATCGTGCCAGGGTACCTTCACCCGACTAAAAGCCAGCTGCACTGAGCTGGGATGGGGGTGGAACATCAGTCCCTCTGGCTCCAGGTGGGTCAGCAGCAGCCGCCCAATGCCAAAAAAGAGCGGGTCGCCCGACGCCAGAATCACCATCGTAGGAGACTGGCTGCCCTCCTGGGGCCGTTCCTCATCTGCCGCCATCCACTGCTGCGCCGCCGCCAGCACCGCCGCCAGGTCTGAGATGGGCAGCCGGGTCGCCCCGACCTCCGGGAAATAGGCCAACTGGCGATCGCTCCCCACCAGCACCACCGCCCGCTGAACGAGCGATCGCACCGCCGCTGCCAGCCCATCGGCCCCATCCAACCCCACCCCGACCACATGAATTTGCCGCATCCCCTATCCCCCAAAATCCCCCGACTCCCGACTCCCGACTCCCGACTCCCAACTCCCAACTCCCGACTCCCAACTCCCAACTCCCAACTCCCGACTCCCGACTCCCAACTCCCAACTCCCGACTCCCGACTCCTGACTCCTGACTCCTGACTCCTCACCCCCTCCTACCCATCCCCACCAACACCCCCACCACTCCTAAAACGCTCAGCGCCAGCACCAGCCAGATGCCGTGGGCAATCAGGGGCGTTTGATCCAAAGCCCAGCCCCCGATGGGCGGCCCCAGGAAATAGCCGATCGCCCAGCACTGGGAATTGACTGACAGATAAACCCCCCGCAGGGATTCGGGCGCGATTTCCACCACGAAGGCCGAGGCCGCAGGTAGGTAGGTGACCGTGGCGATCGCCAGCACCGTCAAGGCAGCCCCTGCCCAAATCATTGCCAAGCTGGAAACCGTACCGGTAGCAAAAATCAGGCAAAACCCCACCCCCCATAACAGGGCTGAAAGACTCAGGGCATGGGTGCGGCGGAAACGGTTGAGGCCACGGGCAACGGGGAGCTGAAACAGGGCTGTGAGGATGACGTGGCCAGTAAATAGCGCACTGATGTGGGCTGTGGAAAAGCCGTTCGTCCCAGCAAAATTCGCGAAGTAGAGGGGCAGGCTACTCTGCACCTGGGCCAGGTACAGGGTAAACAGAATATTCACCAGGGCATAAATCAGCAGAAAGCGATCGCCCAGGGCCGTGCGCCATCCTGCCAGGATTTGGGGGTGGGAGGTCTGGGGCTTCAGGGTTTCGGCGATCGCCCCATAAATGATGACGAAAAACACCAGGTAGGTGAAGCCGTCAATGACAAATAGGGCACGGTACTGCCCGGTCAGCTCGATTAAGGCACCGCCGAGCACTATCCCCAGGCTCAAACCAATGCTGTCGGCCAGCCGCACCAGGGCAAAGGCCTCATTGCGCTGTAAATCAGTGGTGAGGTCGGCCACCACGGCTTCGGTGGCGGGCCAGTACAGCCCAATGCCCAACCCCATCAGCAAATTTCCCAGAATAAAGGTGGGTAAATTAAAAGCGGTCGCCAGGGCCACATCCGCCAGGGCCGAAATGGCCGCTGACCAGAGCAGAATTTTGCGCCGTCCCCAGCGGGGGTCATCGGCGGCAGACCCGCCCAAAAAGCGACCCACCACCCCCGAAATGGAACCACTACCCAGGCCCAGGCCCACCGCTGTCGCCGACAGGCCGACCTGATTCACGAAGAAGATGGGGGCATAAAAGAGGGTAAACCCATTGCCCAACTGGGAAAGGAGACGCCCTCCGGCTAAAATCCAAACCCGCCCATCCAGGTCAGGGAAGTAGGTACGCAGTTTTGGGGGAATCAGGCTCACGGGGCGATCGCATCCGGCTAGCGTGCCCTAATAGTCTAATCGGTCAGGGCACCCGCTGCAGGTCTCAGTCGGTCCAGGCCAGGGCCGTTTTGATCTGCTGGGCCAGGGTTCCTGGATCAAAGGGCTTGACCACCACCGCCGTCCCCCCCAGCGCCTCATACTTGGATCGCTCGGCTGTCTCCAGTTGGGCCGTCAAAAAAATCACGGGAATGTGGCGGGTGGCCGGGTTGCGCTGGAGCTGCTGGGATGCGGCTACACCGTCAATACCAGGCATACTCATGTCTAACAGAATGGCATCGGGCTGAGTCGATGTGGCGATCGCCACCCCTTCTTCCCCAGAAGCCGCAGTCATCACTTCCCAGGCGGTGGTGATTTCTAGACTGGCCTGGGCAATCTCGCGAATGTCCGCTTCATCGTCAATCACTAAAATTCGTTTCATGCTACGCAAGCTCAATATGGTTACCACCCCGAGACTTCGCCTGCTGGAGGGCCTGGTTAGCTGCCCGGTAGAGTGAGGGGAAATCGCTGCCGTTTTTGGGAAATGCGGCAATTCCAGCACTAAAGGTAATCTGGCAGGAACCGGGCTGGGTAGGATGCTGAAACTCCTCCAGACGAAGCAACTGCAACAGTTGGGAAATACGCAGCAAAGCATCGGCCTGACTGCAGCAATACAGCCCAATCATCAGTTCATCCCCCCCACAGCGGGCAGTGATGTCACCCGATCGAACCACCTGCTTAACCAGATGGGCCAGCCACTGCAAAACGCGATCGCCCCAGTCATAACCATACTCGTCATTGACGTACCGAAACTGGTCAATATCCAAAATCACCACGTTCATTTCCTGCTGATATCGCAGCGAAAGCTGCAGGTAGTGCTTCAGCTTGTTGATTCCATAGTGACGATTTAACAGTCCGGTCAACTGATCCATTTCTGCCAGGTTTTTTAACAAGCGATTGCGCTCAAGACGATTAAAAATTCGAGCCACCAGTTCGGGTTCAGTAAATGGCTTGTGGACATAATCATCCGCCCCAATGTGGTAGATGGTGTGGATGGTTTCCGCATCGTGCCGCGACGAGAGAAACAGGATGGGTAGAGAACTCCAGGTACTGTCATTGCGAACAATTTGGCAAAGTTCGATGCCGTTGGCGTGGGGCATTTCAATATCAAGAATCAGCAGGTCGGGGAGGGTAACCGACAGTGCATTCCAAAATTCCTTTGTATCGGCCAGGGGAACGACCTGAATACCCCATTTGGGCAGTAACTGGGTGAGGCGGTCGAGAATGACCGGATCGTCATCGACGGCTAACACCGTCGGCTGTGCTGGCTGCATCAGCGGATCCAGGGCCTGGAGGATGACTTGCACTACCTGGGAGGGGGGAAGCGCCTTTGAAAGGAACGTCCGGCCCCGATGGCGCACTACAGCAAGGCGATCGCTCTGGCTATCCTGGGCGCTGTAGGTAAACACGGGCAGCGACGGAAACCGATCGGCCAGCTCTCCGAGAAACGCCAGCCCAGCCTCGATTGTGGGGGCGATCGCCGGGTCAATCAGCACCCCATCGGGCATATTTTGAGACAGCACCTGCCTGGCCTGTTCCAGGGTCGTCACCCGCTCGATTTCGAGGCCCGCTGAATGCACCAGGGCATAAAAATCTGGGGCGATCGCCCCCTCTGTATCCACCACCAACACTCGCTTGCGGCCAACAGCAGCAAGTAGGCCACTGTCCGGTAGACCGCTGTTGGCGACCTGGAGGTGCGGCTCTGCCCCATCTGACCGCGCTGTCCCGTTATTCCGGCGATCGCTGGGCACCCCGCTCAAGCTAAAGGCATCTTGGGTAGGAGGCTGGTGCAGCCGCTCCCGGAGGCGCACAACCAGGGCTTCTAACTGGTCGACATTTGCCTCTGGCTGATCGCCCTTCAGCAGCCGTTCGAGGGCCTGGGCTAACGCCGACCCCTCAGGAAATCCAAACATACCGAGTGATCCAGCCAGTTTATGGGCAGTTTGCTGGGCCTGCGCCAGCAACGCCTCAGAACAAGCCGCCGCCTCCAGAGCCGCTACAGCCTGCTCCAGCAGGGTTACGCGCTCCAGGGTAGGTTCCCGAAAACGTTCCCAGGCCAATCGCGCCATAGAGCGGGCCTGATCCGCCATCGCCATCGACTCGTTAACCGTAACCGCATCAGGTGGAGCGGAACTCCCAGCAATGGACTCAGATGCAGACTCAAGTTTGACTTCAGGTTTCGATTCAGGTTCAGCAATGGGGGGCACTGGGGCGTCCACTTGCCCGTCTGGTGCAGGTATCATCCCGGTGGGCGAGGCATCGGTTGCCCCTGTCTCAAGGGCAGGCGACGCGGCAGCAGCGCCATCATTCAACCGATATCCAATGCCGTAAATGGTTTCAATGATGTCACCGCCACCCGCCAGCTTTAGCTTCCGGCGGAGCCGCTTGATGTGGGCACGCACCGTTTCCTGCCCAGGGGCGTCATCGAATGCCCAAATATGCTCCAGGATGACGCTACCACTGAAAACCCGCGAAGGATTGCGGAGAAACAGCTCCAGCAGGCTGTACTCCTTGGGCGTCAGGGCGAGGAGTTTTCCCTGAAAGGTAATTTCGCAAGCGGTGGGGTTCAGGCAAAACTCCCCCCAGGTAATCACCGGGCTTCTCAGGGTAGGTTCCTGACGGCGCAGCAATGCCCGCACCCGTGCCAGCAGCTCATCCATGGAGCAGGGCTTGGTAATGTAGTCATCGGCCCCCGCATCCAGTCCCCGCACCTTATCGCGGCTGGACGACTGGGCCGCCAGAATCAGCACGGGTTCATGGTGCTGGTGTTGCCTTAACCGCTGACAGAGCTGAATGCCATCCAGATGGGGCAGGTTTAAATCCAGCACAATCAGATCGTATTTAGCAACCTGGACATATTCCCAGCCCATCTCGCCATCGGAGGCCAGATCGACTGCGTAGTACTGGGCGGTAAGGGTTTCTACCAAAGCCGCGGCTAACGTCTCGTCATCCTCCACTAGCAAGATACGCATGGGAACGCCAATCTGACTTTCTAAAGAGTTTTTAAGAAATGCAAACTTTAACAAACAAGACTGGGATGGCGATCGCCCACGTCGCTTCTATAAAGTGCTTCGACAAAGGACCTCCGCACTGCGTGCGGCACCCTGGAATTTTGGGCGGTTTTGTGAGCGTGCAGCACCCATCAAACCATCTAACTGCGTAAGCTCTGTACAAAATACCCGGACAGCCCTACGGACTAAAGGTCAGCACAATTAAATTCATGTTAGAAAACCAGGGGAGCGTCCCGGCGGGGATCCCCCGGTTTCCTGACCTTCGTTTTTCAATGCAGTCCTACTTACAAAATAAAATATAGACGAAAAAAGGGGCCGATGCCCCTTAAACAGAATCCAGACGACTCCAGAAACGCGAATTTTGAATGGCTTATGAAATGGTGGCTAACAGCCGCAGGAGCTTAGTAGGCAAGCCCCATGCTCCGGGTGGTTTCTGCGCCCAGGTAAACCCGAACGCTCAAAAAGTCGGTGGGGCAGGCCGTTTCGCATCGTTTGCAGCCGACACAATCTTCGGTGCGGGGAGACGACGCGATTTGAGCTGCCTTGCAACCATCCCAAGGCACCATTTCTAAAACATCGGTGGGGCAGGCACGGACGCACTGGGTGCAGCCGATGCAGGTGTCATAGATCTTGACGGAATGAGACATTGAATAGAGACTCCTATCCAAAACTAATATGATAAGTGCGGACAAGCAGTTGAAGCAGATTAGACTTAAGCCAATAAATAGAGCTGAAGTTAATCTACCGTCAAACAGTCAAATCAAATGGCCGAAACCTAAATCTATTCTGCAAATTGCTATTAGTCTACAGCAGTGGTTTGACCGCATTTTGCAAAAACCTGGGAAACTTCAAAGAATGTAATACTCCCAAAATGATCGGTTTTTCGCTTAAAGCAGGGCAAATTTAGCGAGACAAGGGGGGGCTGAGTATCCGCTGTCCTGCCTTCGCTGGTAGCCAGGTTACCGCTGGGCACCCAATGGGAAGATGGCCTCGACGCGATCGCGCCCCCGCCGTTTGGCATTGGAGAGAGCCATTTCCGCCCGCCGCAGCACATCCTCGCCCCTGGTATCCTGGGCCACATCCTGCTGAGCAACACCAAAGCTAGCCGTTACCTCTAGCTCGCCAGCGGTAGTGGGTAGCGCTTGAGAGCGAATCATCCGCCGCAGCCGCTCGGCCACATTTACCGCCTCCGATAAAACGGTTTCAGGTAACAGCACGGCAAATTCCTCTCCCCCATAGCGGTAAAGGGGCGTCCCGCGCCGCAGGTGACCCTGGAGCTGTTTCGCGAACTGCTTCAACACTTCGTCGCCCACGGCAGCCCCATAGGTGTCATTGACCAGCTTGAAATAATCGAGGTCACAAAGCATCACGCTAAATGGCTCGTGGGTGGCCTGCATGGCCTTGGTGCTTAGATGCTCGATCTCCTGTTCTAGGGAGGGGCGGGTCAGCAGCAGGGTCAGGCTATCCTCCAGGTCGTTGAGGGGCCGCAGGGTATAGGAACGCTGGAGCAGGTTAGAGTGGGCCGTCGAGATGGGGTAATGCCGGGCCGCTTTCAGGGCGATCGCCACCTGATCGGCTATCTGCCCAGCCAGCTGCAGCTCATCAATTGGATAAACCCGATCGGCCCGGTGGGATAGCAGCACAATCATGCCAAAGTAGTCTTCCTGGATAAAGACGGGCACCATCAGAGCTGACTGGGCACCACAGGCCGCCAGCCAGTCTTCCAGAGAGCCGCATTCGGGCCGGAATGGGTCAGCACTCTGGGCGTCGGCTTGCCCCTGCGGCCCAGACAGCGCCCCATTAGATGTCTTTTCCGGCGACCGTCCCGACAGGTCTAGCTCCAGGTAGGAGGCCGCACCCTGCAGCACCAGATCGATGGCATCACGCCAGAGGGCTGGGGAGTGGTGGGCCAGATCCAGGGGGCGGAGGGGCTGACGGGGGCGATTCCAGAGGGAGATAACAGTAGCGTCGTCGTGGCGCAAATCGACAATCAGGCAGCGATCGCAGCGAATCGTTTGCCCCAGCTCCGCCAGAATACGGCGCACCACATCATCGGGGTGAAGCACCGAGTTGAGTAAATGGCTGATCCGCCCCACCAGGGCAGCCCGGCGCTGGGCATGGTCAAGGGTTTGCCGCAGGCGCACGGTATCACAGATAAGGAGAATTTGACTGGCCACAGCCTCCAGGGAGGCGATCTCCTCCGCACTCCAGGCAGCACCATCAGAGTTTTGTGGACGGTGTAGCTGCAGCACAAACTGGAGGTCGAGGGGCGGGAAAGAATCGGCTGCCAAAGCATCGACTGCTGTTGTTGCTTCGCTACCCCTGGACATGGCCACGGGAGCCTTAAGGCTGAGAATGGGGACAATCAGATTGCCATTTTCTAGCTGGATCGTTTGGGGCGATCGCCGCTGCCGTTCCAGCCACTCGGGCACCCCCTGGGGGCGGAAACGCCGGGTCGGCAGTAGGGCCACCGCTCCCTCAACAGCCTCTAAAGTGCGAGAGTCTTCTGGAGAATTTTCCCGTGGGGAACCATGGCTACCCTCTTGCCAGACGTTGGGAAGCCCATTTCCCAAATCGCACCAGCGACTGGCCGCCTCGGTGGCGTAAGCCCGCCCCACCCCTATCGCCACCGGCGGTTTCTCGACCCAAAGCACTCCCTCGGCTCCATACACCTTAGCCAGCAGCCCTAGTGTCTGGCGCAAAAGTACATCAACGGTGCTAGCCCGCTGGGCGATCGCCCGCAAAGTTGGATAAAGCTGCTGCCGCATTGAGGTCATGGATACCGCCAGACGAGGGTAAGTCGAAACCATGCACTCCTGAAGGGGGCAAACCACCCGTCTGCCCCTTTCGCATCTTACCTAAATTTTGACGGCAGCCGTAGCCCCCTGCGAATTTCTAGCGTACTTTGCCCCGGCTCCAGCCATCCAGCAGCCGAGGCCGATTCACAGGGATAACTTGACTACTCCCCCACCTGAAGGAGGGGGATTCTCATTTCCTTGGGAAGCCATTGCTTTTACCCTCCATGAGCTTGGACGATGTACCCCACCGCCACACAACCACGCATCATCACCACCTGAGCCGC
>JAYKGU010000301.1:0-36153 GCA_035285585.1 Synechococcales cyanobacterium | reverse complement strand
TGAGATAAAGTTCGTTGATGTTCGCTCCTTCCAGCTCCGAGTCGGCAAAGACTTCGCCTTCGGTGACTTAAAAGGAGCCGCCAAATAACAGCTCTGGCGTCACCGGATACAGGGCCGTCAGTCGGGCACGGGCCGAGAGGTCATCATCCAGCAGCACCACCGCCCCCTGGAAGCGGACCGAAGGCGGCGTCAACGGCCCAGGGTCGGGGGTTTGGAGAGGAATGGGGGCAGCGGGAACAGGCTGAAGCGGGGAACTGGGCGACTGGCCGACCAAATCAGATGAAGAGGTAGAGTAGGGCACCGGACTGGCCTGGGGCAACACTCCAGGGGCAGCCGCCTGGATCGACTGGGTCAGCCACGGCGGTAGAGAAGACAGGTCGCCACCAGGGGGAATGACAATGACCACCACGGGCGCGGCGACGGTGGGCAGGGCACTGGTGGTGGGGGCGATCGCCTGATAGGGAACCGCCCCCGGCAAAGACGGCGGCGGCGAGAACACAAAAGGTGTCGATGCCGTCACCGTCCCTGGGTTAGGGGCGAGATAGCTGCCCGGTGCCACAGCGGGCGCAACAGGGACGGGGGTGGATGGGACGGGTTGGAGATTGGCCCAGCCGGGGGTGGATGCCGCGTCAGCGGTGAGGATTTCAACGGACTGGGGCTGAGGTGGCTGAAACTGGAACGCATCCGTGGGGTTATACGTCGAGGAGGCCAGCGGAGCGCGGCTGACGATCGGAGCCGGTACTTCCACCTCTGCCGATACCCCCACCTCTGGTAGAACGGGAAGGGCGATCGCCGTTGTATCTACTTCTGGCTGATCACGAATCAAAGTCGGTGGAACCGTTGTCAGTGGCGCTGTGGATGGAACCGCATCGGGGGCACCGGTGAAGGTGAAAGGAGCGGATGGCTCCAGCGCCAGGTCGGCATGGTGCAAAGGAAGGGCCTCGGTTTCCGGGGCCACATCCAGGGGCACGGTTTGAGTGGTGCTGGCGACGAGGGGGGCACCTGTGGCATGATCCTCGTCTGTGAGGAGGGTAAAGGATGGCTCGTCCAGATGCGATCGCACCCCGGCTAGAGCATCGTTGAACGTGAAATGAAGATCCGCATCATCGGCTTCACCGAGGGCCAACTGAAACGTTTCATCAGCACTGGTAGGAGCATCGGTTGGCATCAAGGGCGTGGCCCAAACCGGTGATTGCATCACCGTGGCCCAAAGCCCAACGCCAACCATCGGTGTCGATGAAAGGGTTAGCCTGGTAGGGGAGGCTAGCGTAAATCGTATGGGCATTGTATTTACTTGCCAGGTAGGTATGCAGTGTTTTGGTGACACTAAAGCTTGTTTCAAGCGAGGCAACGAATAACAGGAAAATCACCTAAATTTTTCCGATGAAATTCACCCAACCCCCTGTTCTCATCGTTTTTAGGAACTGGGATTGGGGTTAGGGGGTGGGCGATCGCCAACTTTCCTGATAACTTCCCTGTTTGGTGTGTCAGATTACCGAAGGTAGAATTGCAGTTACTGAAATTTGATGACTCAGACTCTAGCCCAGTCTGTATCTTTAAAGGACTTGTAAAAGACTTACCAATGAGTATGCCTATGAAGCCTCTTTACCAGCTTTCTATTTCTTTCTTCAGAAGAAACCCCTTGCTTTCTTCCCTGCGCCATAGCCTTTTAGTGGGTTTTCTGGTGGGCATCAGTTGCCTTTTAGTGGGCTGTACCTCAGTCCAGCTCCCGTTTTTGAGCGGACTTGGGGATGCGCCAGCTATTGATTTATCTGTCCGCCAGGTGGAGCAGTCCGATCGCCCCGGTACCTACATTGTGGCGGGCAGCACCACCCTTCCCGACCAAACCCGCATCACGGTTGCCGCCGTCCGGCCCCTCAAAGATGCAACTAATGAAACCTCCTACGCGATTCTGTCAAGACAGGCCGCTACGGTTGAAAAGGGTCTCTGGCAGGTGACGTTGGATCTGTGGCAGGTGGCCAATGATGGCACCTTCAAAGAAACCTGGCAGTTGAGCGAATCTAGCTTGAACACACAGTTTCAGGCATTGCCTGATGTCACCTTTATGGCGACGGTCGAACCCCAGGAGGCGGCTCCATTTCGCCAACAAATTGAACGTCAAGGGGAAGATTTGCTGGCTACCATTATTCGCTATAGCTCAGATGGTGAGCTGTATTTGCAAGCCAGTAAAACCCTCAGCCTGGCTCTTCCCTTTGGGCAAACAACTCCGCCCACAACCAGTGCGAATGCCGTTCAGCGCTCAGCGCTCAGGGATGATCTTCAACAAGTTCAAGCTACCCAGCGATCAGATTCGTCAGATGCAAAGGAAGGATCCGTACCAATTTGGAGTCGCACAGACGCCCCCATCCCCCCGGAAGCCTATCTAAGATAGTCCGGGACGGGACTCGTCAATGGATGGCCTAGGCCGCCGGGGCAGCGTGGTTGGAACTGCCAGTCCGGTCAGATTCTACGACATGTAGTTTTTCCACCCGGGCCATCACCACCTTGAGCTGCCCCAGGAGTTCGTTCAGTTGGGCTGGGTCTTCGGACAGAGACGCAGTTGGCTGGGGCTGCGCGGTACTCCAGTTGGGGGCAGGAGCAGGACGCCGCAATTCCTGGGATGGCTCTAAGCTCACAGAGCGGGCGGCTGCAGGGGAGTCTGTTTCGGAAGTGGAGGCGATCGCCAGCTTTTTCAGATCGTCTTCTTCCAGGTAAAACTCATCCTCTTCCATAAATGAGGTCAGCCCTGCCGCTTCCAGGCGCGTTTCAGAAAACTGCAGGCTTTCAATCAGGCCTTCTTTCTCCTGAAGCTGCCGACGCAGTGCTTGCATCTGATCTTCGGAAGCTGACAGCTTTTTGGAGGTGTGGCTCCAGCCCATGGTGGTCAGGCTGATAGCTCCTACGCCCAGACTAATGGCCGTGGCAAATCCCAGATAGGGAGCCGCAACATCTTCCAGTTGACCAATGAAAATGGGATCCTCGCCGCGCTGAACCTCAAAGCCAAGGGAAGACGATCCCAGAGCTACCAGGGGCAGCGTGGTTGAGCAAAACGTGACGCCTGCTAGCACGGACGAGGTCATCAAAAATTTAGGAAAACCCATGGTCAAACTCCGCTATTCGATTCAGGACTATATAGATAATGTTGTAAAGACGGTTGAGCATTCGGAACGATACCAGGCTCCCAGGCGCTGGCAATGCACGCGATGATTTAGAAATCAGGACGGAATCATGGATGGCGAGTAGGTTTCAAGTGAATGCAACGGAAATGGGTCGAGGAATGATTCCGTGTTTTCAGGGAGAATGGAATAAGCATGTGACTAAGATTACAGCCAGCCAAGCTTGGCTACAGTTAAAAAAACTCCCTGGCAGATGCTCCGATGGATGGCAGCGCTTGGTAAGCGTGAAGAATGCTTAACTACTAATTAGCTTATCTTTGCCCTGCGGGAAATACTGTATTGCTCTTGTTAAGAAGGCAAGAAACAAGTGAAAATTCAGTGAAAGCTCTAATATGGGGCATTACAGGTTTTATTTTTACCAGGAATTTATTTCACTACTGATAGATTTTCAATAAAAAAGTTCCAGGTTTATCGAATTTTGTCGAGAATCTAATAATGTTAAAGATAATAATTTTAAACTTTTGCAAATAAATATAGCTCTCTCCGTACTGAGTTGGTTTTGGTAAATATTACACTTCCCAGGGAACCTACGGACCTGGTTGACTGACAAAACTAACGAACCGCTACCCGGAAGCCCTCACCCTAGCCCTCTCCCTTCGGGAGAGGGAACAGGAGCATTGGTTCGGCTCCCCTCGCCCAGAGGGCGAGGGGTTGGGGGTGAGGGCCACAAACTTTTGTCAGTCAATCAGCCTACGGACAGCCGCCCCAGTCGAGCGCAAAAAAGCAGTTAAGCAGAATTACTTTCTGGGGGTGTGCCCCCCAGAAAATGGAATTAAAATTACCCAAGCACTGAGGAGATTTTTGGCAATGCCCCTACCAGACGACGTAGGGGCAAATGGCCATTTGCCCCTACCAAGGGTTTAACCCAGGGTAAATTTTTCCCTGGAAATCTCCTGATCTAACCAAGGGCTAGGGGTTGGCGATCGCAATCCCCGGTAGCGCATCCAGTTGGGCATTGGTCAGGGGGTCGCCGCCAAAGCGCTCCGCCAGTCGGGCCAGCGCTCCAGTGAAGCCAGCATTGTAATCCAGGGCAACTTCGTTGCGGATGTAGTCGGTGCGATCGTCCTTATAGTCAAAGTCGTTGGCGGAAGCGGGGCCGCCCACCAGTGCGCCGTAGAGGGTAAACTCGTTGGGGCTGCTGCTGTTAAAGTTAGCCCAGGTGCCGCCGTGGGAGCCGCGATGGTGGGGATTTTGGGGAGAATCATCGCCAAAGCCTACCATATAGCTAAAGTTTCTGGGGTTGTCTCCCAGCAAATAGTCAATCTGGTCTTCAGCAAAGGAGGCGTAGCGATCGCCCTCATCCGTCGTATCACTATAAATTCCGGCGAGGAAAGCGGTATTCGCGGTGTAGCGCAGGGATCCCCACTGGCTGAGCCAGGCCAAGCCACCATCGGTGTAGTCAACGCCTGCGCCGCTGTCGTCTGACCAGTAGTTGAGCCAGGACTGCACATCGGCATGGTATTTGGCTTTGTCCGTTTCCTGGGCCAGCATCAGGGCGGTGCCGTAGGACTTGTCGTCCCAGTTCTGTGTCCAGCCAGGATTTAAGCCCCGGTAGTAGCTTTCGGCCTTGTTCAAATAGGCGCGATCGCCCGTAGCTTTGTAGAGCCAGGTGGCGCTCCAGGCCAGCTCGTCTTGATAGCCACTCCAGGAGTTGTAAAAGTTGCGGGCGTCGGTGATGCTGTCGGAGTACTTGCCCCGGTAGGTGTCGGCAAACTCAAAGAGCTGGACGGCATTCTGCAACAGGCGATCGGCATAGCGCGGATCGGAGGAGCGAAACGCAATGGAAGCCGCCGCCAGGGCCGCTGCCGACTCTCCCGCCAGGTCAGACCCAGGATTCTGCCGATCAATCTTGTAGGCAGGGCGCGCCATGGTCATGTCCTCCGCTGACCCCCAGTAGGCGTGGTCAGCCTGCCCGTTGCCCACCTGACCCCAAAACTCTTTGGTGCCGTTGCCGTCGGTGACGTGGGCTTTGAGGATGTAGTCGGTGCCCCACTTGATGGCATCCAGAACTTCGTCCAGCTGGCCAGTGGCTTTGTAACCGTCTAAATACTCCACCACGCCCCAGCTCAGCATGGTCATGGAAGCCGCCATGGGGAAGCCAAATTTCACGTGGTCGCCCGCGTCATAGTAGCCGCCGGTCAGGTCAACGCCCACGTCCTGGCCATCTTTGAGGGCCGAGTCTCCCCGCCATTCAATGCGGTTATCGTCCGGCAATGGCCCCGATCGCTGGGCTTCATAAAAGAGCAGGGACTTTTGCAGGGCTTCGCCATAGTTGAAATCTCCGGTTCCAGGAGCACCGCCAGGGGCAGGGGTATCACCGGGATCCTTTGCAGGCTTGGGCTGGGACGGTTCGGGCTGAGATGGTTTGGGTTGGGGCGACTGGGGCGGCTTCGGCAGTGATGGCGACGCTGCAACGTCATCGTCCAGCAGGGTGGCGATACCTTGGGAATCGGTGATATTGGCATTGATGCCGTCCAGCAGCCGCAGCTTAAAGGTTTCGCTGGTCTCAACCTGGTTGTCGTTGATAATAGGTACCCGTATGGTTTTGGTCGTTTCCCCTGGCGCAAAGCGCAGCGTCCCGGTGGTGGTGCGATAGTCCTGCCCGGCTTTGGCGCTGTCGTTGGCCGTCCGATAGCCCACTTCTACCACTTTGGTGCTGGCCGCTGACAGGTTGACGGTGAAGGCTGCCTCGCGGCTCCCTTCGGTGAGGGATACATCGTTTACCGTCAAATTGGGGGTAGCCATGGGAGCGGGCTGGATACCACCATTGAGCTTCAGGTTAGTGGGTTCAACGGTGACGCCATTGGAATTTTTGCCGTTAAAGCCAAAGGAAATGGTTTGATTGGGGGCGATCGCCCGATTCCAGCTCGCGCTACGGATGGTGTAGCGATCGCCCCGCCGCTCGACAATTTCGGCGTTCCAGATATTAGTGATTTGAAAGGGAGCATTAAACTCCACCGTCCATCCATTAAGTGCCGTCTGGCCCGTATTCGTAATTGCAAAACCAGCCGTGAAACCACTACCCCAGTCATTAGTGATGGAGAATTTCAGGTTATTCATGGTGCTTTAGGTCAAAGGTGAAAACAAGTACAAGTCAAATAACAATCGGTAGTAATGAAGGGATAAAAAAAGGTGCTCCTTACCCCCGTTGCGAGATAGAAGCACCTTTCCGATTTCCTGATTTCAGGTTCCTTGACCGTTTCTTTAACTAGATGTTCCCACGGCAAACTTCTGCCCACTCCGCCGGTGTCAGTGCTGCCACTTCAAACTCTGCCCCAAAACATAACGCGGCTGCTTCAGTCAAAGCGGCCACAATCTCAGGGATTTGGTCAGTCAGAGGGCGATCGCCAAACAGGGGTTCCGGTGGCTCACCCCCAAATACCTGCACGAATAAGTCTGGATTGGGTGCCAGCAGCATTGAGCCGTGTTGCAAAACGCACGATCCCTGGAGGCGCTGGGCGCTGCCAATAAATTTGCGTCCCCGATCATCTACTAAATCTGCGTTTGTCGAGAGGGCAAAGCAATTTTGAGATTTCAGGTAGGCGCGATTGGGCTGGCCAAATTGCAAATGGATTCCCAGCTTGGCCCAACCAACAATTAAAAATTCGCAGAGCGCTGCATAGGCCGCTGTGCGATCGAGGCCCGGCTGGCTGGTCACAATGGCATAGGTCAGGTCACCCTGATGCAACACCCCCCGCCCACCACTGGGGCGCTGTACCAGTTCGACGGAGCGACCCTGCCAGGTGAGCGATCGCCAGTGCTCTGGAACCTGTCGCCGCTGGCTCACCCCCAGGGAGATCGCAGGCGGACTCCAGGTATAAAACCGCAGGGTGGGCGGATGCCCCTGTTGGTGCTGGTTAAGCAGCCAGGAGTCAATCGCCATTTGCATCGTACCTGGTGCATCTAGTAGAGGAATCAGTCGCCAGTGGGTCATGGTTGCAGGTAGAGGAGCTAATCGATCTCAGGTTGGACTTAGGCGGTTTCCTGGAATGAAATTACTGGCCCACGGTGCGTTACGCTTCGCTTTAGCAGCTTAAGGAATTTTTTGGCTGTTTACCATGTCAGACTCACCATAATTCGGTTTACTGGTGAGTGTTCCCCTTGCTCCTGCGGATGAAACCCGATGCTGCGGCCCCCACTTGCATTCAAGAAACCCCGATCTCCCATAATCTGGAATGTCTGGATGGGGTGGGCGATCGCCCTGTTCCTCACCCTCCTGCCCCTTGGCATTGGCCATTTCCCCATCGCCGCGACGGAGCTACCGCCGCTGACAACCGCCCAATCCACTAATGCATCAGATCCTATCTCCCCACTGGCAGCAGTGGTGGTGGATGGCCGGGAACTATTTTACCTCAGAAGCATTGATGGCTTTCCGGCGGAGTTTCGGGCCGCCTTTGCCAATCGTGTCCTGCAGGAGGAGATTGACCGCACTCCTTTGTCGGAGGCGATCGCCGTGCGGATGGTGCCCCAAAACTCAGCCATTACCCTACGAGTCAACGATCGCCACCTGCTCACGGTTACTGACCAGGATCTGGGTATGCTTGACCTACCCACAGAGGAGCAGGCCCAAGCCTGGGCCGACCAACTCACCCAGGAACTGAGCCAGGCTCAGATGGAGCGATCGCCCAAGTACCAGCGTCGCGCTCTGATCATCGGTGGGGTGATTTTAGTAGGGGCGATCGCGGTCTACGCGCTGCTGGGACAACTGCGCCGCTTTGTTTGTCGCTATGCGGCGCAGCGCCAGCGGGATGAGGTACCTGTTACCTGGTTTTCCCACGGGACGGTGCGGCTGTTGTTGCCGTCGGGGACGTTGCTGCTGCAAATTTTGCTGGGTTTGGGGGTTGGCGTCTATTTGACTAACCTGTTACCCCAGTTGCGATCGTGGCGCTACGTCGCCCAGAACTTTCTGGCGGAAACCTTTACGGCTCCTATTTTCATACTCAATGATCAGGGCTATTCCGCACTGGACGTGGTGAAATTCCTGGCCCTCGCCGTGGGGTTATGGATGGCGGTGCGGGGGGTGACGCTGATCGTCAAATCGCGCCTGCTGGGGGCCATTGGCGCAAACCGCAGCTTTCAGGATGGCATTGCTATTTTACTGCAACTGGTGCTCAATACCCTGGGGCTGCTGGTGCTGCTGCAAATTTTGGGGGTAGACGTCAGCTCCATCGCCCTGCTGGCCAGCGTTTTGGGGGTGGGGATTGGCTTCGGGCTGCAAAACATCGCCAATAATTTGATCAGCGGCTTGATTATTCTACTGGAGCGGCCCGTGCAGGTGGGCGACTTTGTCAGCCTGGGGGATCTGGCGGGAACGGTGGAGCGCATCGGTGCCCGCAGCACAGAAATTCGCACCCTTGATCTGGTGACTATCATCGTGCCCAATTCGGAATTTATCGAAAACAAAGTGGTGAACTGGAGCCACGGTCATCCCGTTTCCCGGCTGCACATTCCCCTGGGGGTGGCCTATCAGTCAGATGTCAAGCAGGTACATACTGCGGTGCTTCAGGCCGCCGAAGCTCACCCCGAAGTATTGCGCTTTCCCAAGCCCAAGCTCTGGTTCCAAGGCTTTGGCGATAGTTCCCTGGACTTTGAACTCCTGGTGTGGATTCGCGAACCCCGCCACCAGTTTCAGGTGCGCAGCGATCTTTACTATTTGATTGAGGCCAACCTGCGGTGCCACCAGATTGAAATCCCCTTTCCCCAGCGGGATCTGCACTTGCGATCGCCCGCCCTGGAATCCCTCACTGCCCTGCTCCGACCGGATGGTGTACCTCCCATTAACGGCACTGCCACAGCAAATAAGTCAATTCCGCCCCGCCAGAGTATGCTCAGTGAACTAACCGCCTGGGCCGACTTTCTCCGCCAGCAGGATGGCCTGTCGGAGCGGGATGTGCAGACCTTGATGGAGGAGATGCGGGGACCCCAGGGGGTGGAAATTCGCGATCGCCGCTACGGTCTGCGCCTTTTCCCCCGGTGTTTCATCGGCAGCGAAGCCGTCTCCTGGCTGGTGCAAACCCAAAACACCACGCGGGAGGAGGCAGTGCGCATTGGTCAGCAGCTCATCGAACGGTGCGTCATTCACCATGTCACGGACGAGCATTCCTTCAAAGACGAGTACTTGTTTTACCGCTTCTACGCCGACGAGTCCAAAGCGCCCTCCCGGCCCACCTGATGGGGATGTTGAGCTTCCACGAGGATATGAATTTTAGAAAAGGGTTGGTGATTGAGTAGGGTGTCGTTGGTTTTTGCAAGGGTCGGAAAATAGGGCGCGTCAGGGAATCCCAAACGGCTGGCCAGGCTTTCACCACCCGTCAACACCGAGATGAAGGTGTCTACGACGGGCATGAGACTGTAGAGCGGGTGATTGTCCCCATAGCTGGTCATATTGGGCACAAGGGTGGAAAACAAGTACGGCTCAACTATTGCGGGAGGCAGCAAGGGGGTGAGGGTTTCGCTCATTTTCAGGGTGGCGCGATCGCCCACCAGCGACACCACCAGCAACATTCCTTTCCCCGTAGCTGCCCCAACCTGCCATTCATCAAAGAATTTGTCTGCAAGCTGGTCGGCGGTCAAAAGCCCATATTCCGGCGGCGCATAGGCTCGGGCAACCGTCAGCACAAACATTTCAATCCCCGTCTGCTCGTACAGCTCCTTGAGACGCTGATTCAGCCGCTCCTCCCGAAGATCCGACAAATCCCCCTCCCAATCCACCACCCAGGTCTGCAAAACGCGAGGACTGGGAATGTCCTGCACCGTCTCCACAATCTCACAGGCCGAAGCGAGCATCAGCACCAGCAGCAAACCGATGGCGGTCAGCCAGCGCTTCAAAGGTAACCAGCCAGTGGATTTTAGATTTTGGACTTTGGATTTTGGATTTGCCACCTGTTGCGATTTTGGATTTTAGATTTTGGATTTTAGATTGACGTCTAACGCGGATTAGGAACTGGAGGCCCCGTCGCGCAAGCATCCTGCTTGCTCCCATAGTTCCGTTGCAGGCCGGAGGCCCGCGCGACGGAAGGTTTGGAGACAATTCGCACCAAGCAAGATTGGCCAGCTCCTACCTTCCGCTTTCCGCCTTCTCTCCTCTCTCTTCTTTCTTCTCTCCTCTCTCTTCTTTCCTCTCTCCTCTCTCTTCTTTCTTCTCTCCTACCTTCTGCCTTCTGCCTTCTGCCTTCCACCTTCACTCCCCCCTTTTCCCCAAATACTCCCGATACCCCACCTGCTCCAGCTGCCCCTGCTTTTCCATGACGTTGTCCGTCAGGCTCTGGCGGTAGGACTGCACCCGCTGTAGCAGATCCGGCTGGTGGGTGGCCAGGATTTGAACCGCCAGCAGTCCGGCGTTCGTGGCGTTGCCGATCGCCACGGTGGCGACAGGAATGCCCCTGGGCATCTGCACGATGGAGTAAAGGGAATCAACACCGTTAAGCTGGCGGGTGGTGACGGGGACGCCGATCACTGGGAGGGGGGTGAGGGAGGCCACCATGCCCGGCAGGTGGGCAGCGCCACCTGCGCCTGCGATGATCACCTTGAGGCCCCGTTCGTGAGCGGTTTTGGCGTAGGCCACCATGCGGTCGGGGGTGCGGTGGGCGGAGACGATCGCCACTTCGTGGGGCACCCCGAACTGTTCACAGATGGCGATCGCATCCTTCAAAGTGGGCAGGTCGGAGTCGCTGCCCATAATGATGCCGACGAGGGGAGAATTGGCGGTCATGGTGGTTGAAATGGGTGGGGCAGGGGGGCGATCGCATCGCTGGTGTGGGAGAAAACCCTCCATCAGCGGATTTGTCTATGGGACAGGACGCTATGATCGTAAGCAACAATTGATACTTCTTAACATTATCATTGGCACTGCGAATGGATTCATTGTCCCCCACTCCTGACCCGGCAAAGGACACCGCCAACTCTGGCCTGTTGACCAAACTGCTGTTCGGCAATCAGCCCAGCCCAGAGCTGGCGGCCATTCTCATGGTGTACTTCGTGCAGGGCATCCTGGGGCTGGCGCGGCTGGCCGTGAGCTTTTTCCTGAAAGATGACCTGGGGCTGTCTCCGGCCCAGGTGTCTGCCCTGATGGGGTTTGTGGCCCTGCCGTGGATGCTGAAGCCCCTGTATGGCTTTATCTCCGACGGTCTGCCGATTCTGGGCTATCGGCGGCGGCCCTACCTGATTCTGTCGGGCATTCTGGGGGCGGGCACCTGGATCGCCCTGGCGACGGTAGTGGATTCGGCGGTGGGGGCAACGGTGGCGATCGCCCTCAGTTCTCTCTCGGTGGCCATTAGCGATGTGATCGTCGATTCCCTGGTGGTGGAGCGGGCACGGCAGGAGTCCCAGGCGGCGGCGGGGTCGCTCCAGGCCCTTTGCTGGGGGACTTCAGCCCTGGGGGGCATCATCACCGCCTACTTCTCCGGCGTTTTGCTAGAGCACGTCAGCACCCGCATGGTGTTTGCCATTACCGCTTCGTTTCCGCTGATTGTGTCGCTGGTGGCGGGGCTGATTGCCGAAGATCGGATTACGGCCCGCTCCAACTGGTCGGCGGTGGGTGACCAGATTCAGCGGTTGCGGCAGGCGATCGCCCAGCGAGCCATCTGGATGCCGACCCTGTTCATCTTCATCTGGCAGGCGACCCCCACCTCTGAATCGGCCTTTTTCTTCTTCACCACCAACGAGCTGGGCTTTCCGCCGGAGTTTCTGGGGCGGCTGCGGCTGGTCACCAGCATGGCAGCGCTGCTGGGCATCTGGCTGTTTCAGCGGTTCTTCAAAACCGTTGCCTTCCGCAAGATCTTTGCCTGGACGATTGTGATCTCCACGGTGGTGGGGCTGTCGTCCCTGCTGCTGGTCACCCACGCTAATCGGACGCTGGGCATTGGCGATCGCTGGTTTAGCCTGGGGGACAGCCTGGTGATTACGGTCATGGGGGAGATCGCCTACATGCCCATTCTGGTGCTGGCGGCCCGCATCTGCCCGCCGGGCATTGAGGCGACGCTGTTCGCCCTGCTGATGTCCGTCTTTAACCTGGCGGGGCTGCTGGCCAACGAGTTTGGGGCCGGGCTGACCCACCTCCTGGGCGTCACGGAAACGGATTTTCATCGCCTCTGGCTGCTGGTGCTGATTACCAATCTCAGCAACCTGATTCCCCTACCGTTTGTGGGTCTGCTGCCCAGCCGTCAGGGGGATGACTCGGAAAACCCCCTGGAGTGGTCCACCGACCCCGCCGAGGCGGCAGACCATCCGGGAGAATTGGCTTCTGTCTCAGAGGAAGCGGTGCGTTCTTAGGCACTCTCTGGAAAAGGATTCACCGCTCGTCGAGGCAGTATGGTGTTTGTCCGCAGATAACGCAGATGACGCAGATGAATGGCGTCCCCAGCAATTTTCTATCTGCGTCAATCTGCGGCATCTGCGGATATATTCAGACATTGGAGACGCGTACAAACTCTAGAAACCGCCCCAGGTATTTCTGCCCCTACTTGAGGGGGTGATGCTCGGCCAGCAGGCGCTCGACGCGGGCTTCGTCGATGCGGGCGGTGAAGCGGCTCTCTTCATGGAGGTCGCGGGTGGTTTTGGCGACGCTCAAAGTGGAGCCGACGGTGAACAGCAGGCCCATGCCCATGTATCCCTTCGCCCAGGCGTCTACGGGCAGGTAAAGAATCCCGAAGGCGGTGGCGGACACGGAAATAATGAAAGAGGCCCACGACTGGAAAATCCAGGCGGCGCTGTGCTTTTTGGATGCAGGAAGGTCGCTCATGGTTCTGGTTTCTCCTGGAAATAGAGGGAAAACTGGCGGGTGGTGTCGCTGCCAGTCTTATCCGCAGAATAAAATTGCTGCCAGTTGAAATTTCTGAGTTTCCTTCCAGTTCCCAAAGTGGCGCAGGGACAGTGGGGAAACTGGTCTGATCTCGGTGGCTGAAAGCCTTGCCAGAAGTGGAGAGTGCGGGTCTGATGGACGGGTGAGGTTGGGGCAGTTGGGCGATCGCCACACTCCCCACAAGTCTGAGATATGGTTTGAAATATTAGGATAGAATCGGCCCACCCCGGCCTATCTCCCCCTTAAAGCGACACGAATTGAACCGAATCGAGTAAGAACCCTATGACCATCCGCCGCATCACCGATATTCTCCAGCAGGGACAGCCCGACGACGCCGTCACCATTCACGGCTGGATCCGCACCAAGCGCGAGCTGAAGGAGTTTGCCTTTGTGGAGGTAAACGACGGCTCCTCCATGACCGGGCTACAGGTGGTGATTAACCGCGACCATCCCAACTACGACCAGGTCGAGCGGATGAACACGGGCGCATCGGTGGAAATCGGCGGCGTCCTGGTGCCTTCCCCCGGCAAGGGGCAGCGCATCGAGATGCAGGCTCAGACCATCACTGTCTTTGGCGAGGCCGACCCGGAAACCTATCCTCTTCAGAAAAAGCGCCACTCCTTCGAGTTTCTGCGCACCATTGGCCACCTGCGGGCCAGGACGAACACTCTGGGGGCGGTGATGCGGGTGCGTAACGCCTGCGCCACGGCCATTCACCAGTTCTTTCAGGAGCGGGGCTTCCTCTGGGTGCACACTCCCATCATCACCACCAGCGACTGCGAGGGGGCGGGGGAGATGTTTAGCGTCACCAGTTTGGATTTGACCCGCGTGCCCCTGGATGCCGCCAAAGCGGTGGACTATGCCAAAGACTTTTTCGGACGTCCGGCTTACCTGACGGTGAGCGGCCAGCTGGAAGCGGAAATTATGGCCATGGCCTTCACCAATGTCTACACCTTTGGCCCCACATTCCGGGCCGAGAACTCCAACACCTCCCGCCACCTGGCAGAGTTCTGGATGGTGGAGCCGGAGATGGCCTTCTGCAACCTGGATGGCAATGTTGAGCTGGCGGAAGCCTTCCTCAAGTTCATCTTCAAGTCGGTGCTGGAGAGCTGCCCGGAGGATATGGAGTTCTTCAACCAGCGCATCGACAAGTCCGTGCTGGCCACCGCCGACAATATCATCAACAGCGAATTTGGCCGGATTACCTATACCGAGGCGATCGCCCTCCTGGAAAAATCCGGTCGCACCTTCGAGTTTCCGGTGGAGTGGGGGGTAGACCTCCAGTCGGAGCACGAGCGCTACCTGTCCGAAGAGGTGTTCCAGAAGCCCCTGGTGGTGACGGACTATCCCGCCCAGATCAAAGCTTTCTACATGCGGCAAAACGACGACGGCAAGACGGTTGCGGCGATGGACGTGCTGGCTCCCAAAATCGGCGAGATCATCGGCGGCTCCCAGCGGGAAGAGCGGCTGGACGTGCTGGAGCAGCGTATTCGCGACAATGGCCTGCCCGTGGACGTCTACTGGTGGTACCTGGATCTGCGCCGCTATGGCACCGTGCCCCACGCAGGCTTTGGTCTGGGGTTTGAGCGGCTGGTGCAGTTCATGACCGGCATGACCAACATCCGCGACGTGATTCCCTTCCCCCGTGCGCCCATGAGCGCCGAGTTCTAGTTCAAGCCGCGTTCCCGATATAATCCAGTTGCACCTTGCAATTACCCTCAAGCCGAGGGTCGAGCGTCATGAGCCGTCGTCTGTTTCCCCGCTGGTTTTTTGGGGCGATCGCCATCATTGCCCTCTGGATCGTCGCCTGCCAATCCTCTCCCCCAGTCGCCACGGACTCTGACAGCCCCGGTGGTTCCGAGCCGACCGCCATCGTGCGGCTCAACGGCACGGGAGCGAGCTTTCCCTTCTTCATCTACCAGCGATGGTTCGCGGAGTATAACCAGCTCCATCCCAACGTGCAGATTAACTATCAGCCCACGGGCAGCGAGGTGGGGGTGCAGCAGATTATCTCCGGCACCATTGACTTTGGCGCGAGCGACGTAGCCATGAGTGAGGCCGATCAGGCATTGGTTGAGCCGGGGGTGGTGCTGCTGCCCATGACCGCTGGGAGCGTGGCGATCGCCTACAACCTTCCTGGCATTGAGAGCGGCCTGAAGCTGCCCCGTAGCGTCTATCCGGCTATTTTCACTGGAGAAATTACCAGCTGGAGCGACCCGCAAATTGCTGCCGCTAATCCCGACCTCGCCCTGCCGGACTTGCCGATTATCCTGGTACATCGCTCCGACGGCAGCGGCACGACGGCAGCCCTCACCAACCACCTGAGCGCCATCAGCCCCACCTGGAAGGACACCATCGGCGCGGGGGTGAGCGTGTCCTGGCCAGCGGGGGTGGCCATCAAGTCTAATGCGGGGGTGAGCGCCCAAATTCAGCAGGCGGCGGGGGCGATCGGCTATGTGGAATACTCCTACACTCAGCAGTTGGGCATGGCCGTCGCGGCGTTGGAAAATCGGGCGGGGGAATTTGTGCTGCCCAGCGTCGCCGCCACCGCCAGCGCCCTGGGTACGGTGGAGCTGCCGGAATCTCTGGTGGCCTTTGTCCCCGATCCGGAGGGAGCAGAGTCCTACCCCATCTCCACCTACACCTGGATTCTGGCTTACCAGCGGTATGACGACCCCGCCAAGGCCGAGACGCTGCGCCAGGTGCTCCAGTGGTGCGCCACCGAGGGTCAGCAGTTCAGTGAAGAGCTGGGATACGTACCCCTGCCGGAGGACGTGACCAGTCGGGTGGTCGAGGCGATCGCCCAAATCCAATAATCCGATTAACCCGCTTGTCTTGCTGGCGATCGCCCAAACCTTGTAACTACTCAGGCTACCCTCACCCTAAATCCCTCTCCCTAGGGAGAGGGACTTCGACCCGGTTCCCCTTCTCCCTAGGGAGAAGGGGCTAGGGGATGAGGGCCGTTCAGGCTCTGGGTCAAGCCTGAGTAATTATCTATTGCCTAAGTTCCCCAATTCAAGTATAGTAAGCCTGTACTTGTGAGGTCAACTTTTATGGATGAGAACCCCAGCATCATCTCCCATATCTCGCTCGGTACGAACCACTTTGACCAGTCCGCTGCCTTCTACGATCGGGTATTAGCCACCCTGGGCTGTCGGCGCATGATGGAGCATCCGGGGGCGATCGCCTATGGCAAGCGCTACCCCGAATTTTGGATTGGAACCCCCATTGATGGCCAACCCGCCGCCGTGGGCAACGGCACCCACGTTGGATTTATCGCCCCCACCAAAGAGGCGGTGCAGGCATTTTACGAAGCGGCCCTGGCGGCAGGCGGCCAGGATGATGGCCCCCCCGGTGGTCGGCCCGACTATGGCGAGCCTTACTACGGCTGTTTTGTACGCGACCCCGATGGACACAAGATCGAAGCCGCCTACTGGCAAGAGGACGACGAGAAGCCAGCCCAGTAGGGGCAAAGCCTTCGGCAGACCTGGTTGACTGACAAAGGTCTCAGGTAGGAATGCTTCGCCCCCATGCACGATAACCCTCTGGTCTAAGGTTTGAGTGTCCTGAGTCTGGGGCTGTATGTAGCCCTAAGGGCTAAGGTTTAAGTGTGGAATCCCCGCGACACGGGGATTCCACATCTCTTGGAGTTCCTGACGCGAAGGCGTAGCGCTATAGATGACATAGACCAGTTGCGACCGTCTGGATTGGGGAAACCTGGGTGAACCGCACCCCAATCAACGGTAGGATGGGATGACGATACGGGATGTGGTTTTCGTCCTTTGCACTGCCCGCCGCAACAACGACGAGAGGGATCTAGATTCATGACGGCTGTTACCCAAATTCCAACTTTTTGTGAAGGCATTCAGTATTTCGGTGAACCTCCTGCAGGATTTGAAGCCTATGGTCAAACCCCGGTAATTGGGGAGGGGATGACGGCGATCGCCAATGCGTCGGACGATGCGGCAGTTTTTCAAACCATGCTCTATGCCGATGCCCTACGATATCTGACGCTCCAGGTTACGGGTAGCAAGGCTTCGGGACACCCAGGAGGGTTTGCCAGTCAGGCAGAAGCCTACGCCTCCCTGGTGATGCTGGGCCACAAAAACATCATTACCGAGGTGGGGCATCACGCTCCGGGTTTTTATAGCGCCATGTTCCTCGATCGCTCCCTTGAGGATATGGGCATCACCACCGTACAGCAACTGCGCGATCGCTTCCGAGAACTGCACGGCCTGCTGGGCCACCTGTCGGGCTACATTCCCGGTATTCTGGGGCCTGCGGGGCCACTGGGCCAGGGACAGCACTTTGCCCTGGCGGCGGCGCTGCTCCACCGCGACACCCTCTTCCCCTTCACTGTGGGAGATGGGGGCCTGGGCGAACCCTATGTGATGAGCGCCCTGGGCCACTTCCAGACCGCCTTCCCCGACGTGACTAACTTCTTGCCCGTGCTGGTATGGAACGGCTACTCCCAGGAGCACCACAGCATGGTGTCCACTTTCTCCAACGAGCGCATGGTGGAATACTGGCGGGGGAATGGTTTCCAGGAAATTGTGCTGGTGGATGCTAAGGAATTCGACGACCAGAACCAGCCGGGAGATTATGTAGACAGCACCAAGTTTTCCCCAGAGCAGCGCATGGCTTTTACTAAAGCGGTGCTGACGGGGGTTGATCGAGCCGCTCGTTCTGCTCTGGGGGGCACCCTCACGGTCTTTATGATCAAGCAGCTCAAGGGGGCGGGGGTACACGCCAGCGGCTCCAAGTCCCACAACCTCTATGGCTATCACACGCTGGACAACCCCGAAGTGATGACGGCTTTGCAGCGGCGATCGCTCCCCCAATCGGCCTGGGAACTGGTGCGCACCAACTGCGTGCGGGCCGGGGGTGGGCCAGCGGCCAAAACCGTGGTCACGGAATTTGAGCGGCAGCTACCCGATCTCGGTGCTTTGCCTTTGGAGGAATACGAGGTGGGGGGCGATCGCAAAGTAGCCACCACCGCCATGGGTCAGCTTGTGGCCTACGTGGGTCAGCAAGACCCGGCCTTCATGGTGACCAATGCTGACGGCAACGAGGCATCGGGCATTAAGAACATCAACGAAGCCCTGAAGGTGATTCACCCAACCCCCGACGACCTCTATAACCAGGGGCCGCGGGGCCAGGTGTACGAACCCCTGAGCGAAGATGCCTGCGCCGGACTGGCGGCGGGGTTGGCCCTCATGGGCGGGCGCACCCTCTGGTGCTCCTACGAATCATTTGCCATCAACGGCCTGCCCATCTGGCAGACGGTGACCCAGGCCATGGCCGAGCTGCGCCGCACCACCCCGTCTACCGTTACCCTATTTACCGCCGGGGCACTGGAGCAGGGCCGCAACGGCTGGACCCACCAGCGCCCCGAAATTGAAGCCTACTTTGCGGCCATGATGCGCAACGGCAACGTCTTTCCCCTGTTCCCCACGGATGCCAACAGCATTCAGGTGTGCTATGAGTGGGCACTGAGTACCCAGAATAAGGGCGTGACCATTACGGCCAGCAAGTCGCCGCTGCCCATCCGCACCACCTTCGACCAGACCCGACAGGCCCTGCGGGACGGTGGCGTCGTTTTGCAGGAAACTCCCGGCGAGAAAACGGTGGTGTTTGCCGTGTTGGGCGATATGATTTTGCTGCCGGTTTATGATGCGGCGGCCATTTTGGAATCTGAAGGCATTGGCTCGCGGATTGTGTCCGTTGTCAGTCCTCGCCGCCTCTACCGCCCCAGCGATGTGGCCTGGGAAACCTGCTCCCAGGCGGATGGAGAATTTCTGGACGACGCAGGCTTTGCCCGTATGTTTGGCGGCGATGCCCTGGTGGGGATCACGGGAGGAGCCAGCACCATGCTGGAACCCATCATGCTGCGCAGCACCGTAGCGCGGGACACCTTCGCGTGGCAGCGGGGTGAGACGACCAATAGCCCCAGCCTGCTGATGGAGCTGAATGGGATTACGGCGGAGGCTTTGAAGAAGCGGGCGATCGCCCTCCTGTCATAGTTTTTTGCCTTTTACAAGGTAGGGGCGTTTGGCCAAACGCCCCAACAGGAATTCACGGGAATTCAACAGGTTTAGGATTAAGTGCATGGCCATAAATAAAAACAGTGGGGTGCGCCCTCCAGCGGGGTGCGCACCCCACCCTAGCGTCGTTTAATTGTGACCACCTAATCCTGATCAAGCAATCTGGAGAGCCGATTTTTGATATCGGTCACCTGTTGGGTGTCTTTGGGGATAGCGAGCAGACGAATTTCAACCTCCGCAATGTTTTCGATGCGGGTGGTTTTTTCCCAAACTTTGCGCTCAGTATCGGATTCGTGCTCGTATCGGAACGTCACGATTTCGGGCGTTACGTCTAGAATTTCAACATCTTTGATCCAGCCGTTGCTGCTAGTGACATATAGCCAAACGGAAGGTTTGCCAATTAACTCTTTCAGCTTTTTTTCCATAAGTCGGTGGTGGCAAGGAGCTACTAATCGTCAGTGGTGGTCTCTACCTACTTAGCTATTCCACAGATAGATGACCGAATCAACATTTAATGCAGATAAGTCTCTATCTTAAGACAGATTTGATTTGCTCCTTGAGGGAAAATATGGAATCTGTGATTGATTTCAAACAATGCGCCCCTGACGGATGCACTCGGCATACCAGCGGTAGCTCAATTTTGGAGTACGAGCCTGGTTAGCGTAGTTAATATAAATCAGGCCGAAGCGGCGATCGTAACCGTAAGACCACTCAAAATTGTCCATTAAGCTCCAGGCAAAATATCCCTTTAGGGGGTAGCCTTCGTGGATGGTCCGATGGACCGCCTGAAGGTACGTCCGCAGATAGAGAATGCGATCGGTGTCCAGGACTTCGCCGCTGTCTGTCAGCTCATCCTGGGCCGCACAGCCGTTTTCGCTGATGAAGATGGGCAGGTCTGGATAGCCCAGCGTCTCACTGATGTGGCGGACGCCCCAATACATTGCATCCGGTGTGCAGTGGAGCCAGGGCATGTGCAGACGCGGGTATCCGGCGGGAAAGGGCAGTACCTCATAGCCACTGGGAGTATCGGCGGCCCGCACGTAAACCCCCGAATAGATATTGAAACCCAGCCGATCCAGCGGTTGGTGAATGATGTGCATATCTTCAGGCCCGATCGTGGGGGCTTCCTCCCCCAGTCGCTCCAGCAGAGCAGGGCCATACTCCCCGGTGAGAGCGGGAACAATCAGACCCCCATTCAGCCACTGATCGGGGAATGCCCGTTTAGCAGCCTCAATATCAGCGGGGGATTCTGTCAGCGGAATGGGCACTGAGAAATTTTCCACCAGGGCCACCGAGCAGGGGCCGGGGGAGGCGGCGCGGATCGCCTGACAGCCCAGACCGTGGGCCAGCAGAGCGTGGTGGGAGGTTTGCCAGACCTGTTTGGGGCGATCGACCACCGTCCCCGGTGCGTGGATAGGCGTTTTGCCCACGCCATAGCCCAGGTGAGTGAAGCAGGCAATTTCGTTGAGGGTCATCCAGTTGGTGACGCGATCGCCCAACCGACTCACCACCGCCGCCGCGTAGTCAGCAAAGTCCTTGGCCATTTCCCAGCTTTGCCAGGAGCCATAGCGATCCTCCAGGGCCTGGGGGCTGTCCCAGTGAAACAGCGTGACGTGGGGGGTGATGCCGTGATCCAGCAATTGATCAATCAACCGCCGATAGAAATCTACGCCCCGTTCGTTGACTGCCCCTCGCCCGTCGGGGATGATGCGGCACCAGGACAGGCTCAGGCGATAGTGGCGTACCCCCAAAGCTGCCATGAGCTTGATGTCCTCCGGGTAGCGATGGTAGTGGTCGCAGGCGATCGCCCCTGTATCCCCATTTAACACCCGACCTGGTTTGGCGCTAAAGGTGTCCCAAACGCTGGGCTTGCGTCCGTCTGCGGCAGCGGCCCCTTCGATCTGGTAGGCGGCGGTGGCAACGCCCCACATAAAGTCATCGGGCATAGAATAGCTGGTCATGGTGGCTTTCTTTAATCGCTCCTGGGAGAGATGGACTTTCAAAGGTAAAGGCTTGATGATGTATAGCCAGCAGAATTACTTTAATTATCCTCTCTTTCGAATCATTGAGGCTTCTATGGCGAGTCCGGTTGAGTTTAAGCTGTTTGCTCCCTACAACAAAGGGGCAGCTTTGGTGGGATGCTTTTCAAACTGGGAAGAAATTCCCATGGAAAAGGGGGATGACGGCTACTTTCGTACCACCGTTGATTTGGAAGATGGTACCTATCAGTACAAGTTTCGGGTGCAGTCAAAGTCCTGGTTCTTTGAGCCGGATGAGTGGGTAGATGTGAATGATCCCTACATCACGGATATTGATGACCCGACCCAGAATGGTATATTGCGGGTGAAAGAGGGCGATCGCATCGTTGATACCTACGTCTGGATGCACGACCAGAAGCCTCTTCCAGCCGACCATGAGCTGGTAATTTATGAGCTGCATGTGGGCGACTTTTCCGGAGGGGAACCCGATCCCTACCTGCGCGGTCGCTATGAAAACGTCACCGAGAAGCTGGACTATCTGTGTGAGCTAGGCATCAACGCCGTTGAGCTGATGCCCGTCAAGGAATATCCGGGCGACCACAGTTGGGGCTATACGCCTCGCTACTTCTTTGCCGCCGAGTCCAGCTACGGCACCACCGAGCAGCTCAAGCGATTGATTGACCAGTGCCATGCCCGTGGCATTCGGGTGATTATGGACGGGATTTACAACCATTCCGATACCGAAAGCCCCCTCACCCAGATTGACCACGACTACTGGTACTACCATTCCCCCCGTGACCCCGATAACAACTGGGGGCCAGAATTCAACTACGAGCACTACGATGAAAACCTTGATCTGATGCCCGCCTGGGAGTTCATCGGAGACACCATCCGCTTTTGGATTGAGGAGTATCACATCGACGGTATTCGCTACGACGCCGCCCGCCAGATTGACAACTATGACTTTATGTCGTGGGTGGTCAATGAATCCAAGCAAGTAGCTGGAGCAAAGCCCTTCTATAACATTGCGGAACACATCCCTGAAACCCCCAGTATCACCAACGTAGACGGGCCGATGGATGGCTGCTGGCACGACAGCTTCTACCACGTTGTCAAAGCCCATATCTGCGGGGACACGTTCAACCTGGAAGAGTTGAAAGACGTGTTGGATTGCAAGCGGCAGGGCTTCCTGGGCGCAACCAATGTGATCAACTACCTCACCAACCATGACCATAAGCGGATTATGGTGGAGCTGGCGGATCGGGATATTTTTGACGAAGCCGCCTTTCGCCGGATGCGCCTGGGGGCAGCCCTACTGCTGACTGCCGTGGGCGTTCCCATGCTGTGGATGGGGGAGGAATTTGGCGACTACCAGCCCCTATCCCTGGAGCCGACCAAAATTGACTGGCAACTGCTGGGAAATGACGCCAACCGGGGACTGATGGAGTACTTCAAAGGTCTGATTGCTTTGAGGAAAGCCAACCATGCCCTTTACACCGCCAACATTGATTTCTTCCACGAAGACGGAGACGCCAAAGTTCTCGCCTATGTGCGCTGGAATGACGAAGGTTCCCGCGTGGCGGTGGTTGCCAACTTCTCAGACCGGTTTCTGGGGGGCTACCATCTGCCCCATTTCCCAGAGGCCGGCAAGTGGCATGAGTGGACTAAGGACTACGATGTCGATGTCAGTGATGGGGGATTGACCCTTGATCTGGGAGAATTTGAAGCCCAGGTGTTTGTTTGGTCCCATTGATGTGTTCAAACGGTAGAAAAGAAAGGAGAATGTCCATGAAATACTTGATCAATCATTTGCAATCTATTATTCGTCGGGCTGTGATCTCGATGGCGATCGCCTGCCTCCTCGTTATTCCTTTCCTCCACCTCGCCACCCAACCCGTAGCGGCAGCACCCATGAACGGTCAGGCCGTATCGCCCTCCCAAACGGAGCAAATTGAGCGGGAGCAAGCCTACGAAGCCGCTGCGGGTATTGCCAAAGATCCCGACGGGATGGAGGAAGAGTACGAGAAGAACCTGGACGCCTACTACGATCGCCACCCCGAAGAAAACCCCAATATCCTCCAGGAAGCGGAGGAGCTGGTGGAAACCGTGATTGATGACACAACGCGATCGCGGTAAAACCTGGGGCGATCGCGCTGCCCGATTGGCCTACAGGGTGTAGGTAAAGTCCGCCACGATCGCCCCCGGTGTCCAGATACCGCCCAAATCCCGGTGGCCATAGCTGCCCACCTCTGGAATAAACTCCTGCTGACGGGTCAAAGTCACCAGATTTTCACCAAAAAAGCGGTAGAGGCTTTCATCGAACCGGAGATTTTCAATGGGGGCAACGATTTCTCCCCCCTCCACCCAAAAACAGGCATAGCGGGTCATGCCCGTGACCCGTCCGGCGGGACGATCGCTCCAGTTCAAATAGTGCAGGTTGGAAAGGTAGAGACCCGTGTCCAGTTCTCGCAGCACATCGGCGGGGTCGAGGGTGCCGGGGGCCAGGTCGGGCGATCGCATCCCTTCCCAGGTAGACGCGCCATTGCTGACTTTGCCGTATTCTTTGGCGGTGCGGGAGCTGATCAAAGTATTCACCAATTTGCCCTGGTCGATGAGGGTCAACGCCAGCGGCGCAACTTCCCCAAGCTGGTTAAAACGGGGCACCAGGCCATGCCCAAAGTTTTCCTTGAGCACCACCTGGGGCGACAGAACTTTCTCACCCCGCTGAAGCATTCCCAGGGCGCTTCCCCCTCGCTGCAAAGACGCCTCACTGACGCCGCCCCAGGACAGAATGCCCACCAGATCCGCCAGGGCAGCAGGGGCAAGGTAGGTGCGATACTGGCCCTTTGCTACTGCTTTGGTAGGCAGGGAAAGGCGCTCTAGCTGCTGCTTTGACTCGGCTAGCTTGGCATCGTAGGCGGCCTGATCCCAGCGATCGCCCGCAAAGGTGCCTTTCACCGCCTTGCCGTCTGCCGTAAACAAAGAATAGTCCAAAGTAAAGGAATCGGTGGCAAACCAGTGGGTCTGCCCCGCCGAGTCGGCATAGGCGCGAATGGAGAGACCGCCCGCATACAGTCCGGTAAAGTCCAGACCCGCCACAGCAGGCAAGATGTGGCCTACCACAGCATCGGCGGCCAGCAGTTGCCCAGTGTGGACATCGTGGCTGGTTTCACTGCCCGTGGGCACCACCAGATAGGGGTCTTCAGGGATCTGGGGGAGTTCCTGACGCAGGTCGGTAAAGGTGGCGATCGCCCGCTGCCGATCCAGGGTGGCCTCTCCGGTGAATGGAAGACTTTGACTGGTCACCCGCTGCTGACCCATCAGGGTAATGGCAAGCTGTCCATCCTGCACCGTGCCCGTTTGCCGTACCTTGGCCCGATTAAAACGGGTGAACTGGCTGGCTTCACCCACCAACTCAACCGTGAACTGTTCGTCGGGCTGGCATTGGGATAAAAGGGCCTGAACCACCTCGTTAAAGGCAGCTTCAAACCTGGTTGATAGAGTCGCAGATGGGGCCAGGTTACTGGCATTCGTCGGTTGAACAGTTTGCATCAGGCACCCCCGCCAAAGACTTCAATGTTTGCAAAGGCACAGACGGGCGCTCCATGCCCCACGCGAATGATTTGATTGGGTTCCCCTTTGCCGCAAAACGGCGTTCCGTAGATCTCCCAGGTGGTGGCATCGCCAACGTGGATGAGGCTGTGCCAGAACTGGGGAGTGGTAGCCCGGTAGTTGGGATTCCGCAGGGTTTTGGTCATCTGACCATTCTCGATCAGCTTGGCGTACTCGCAGCCAAACTGAAACTTGTGCCGCTGGTCGTCAATGGACCAGGAACGGTTCGACTCCATAAAGATTCCGTACTCAATGCCCTTGAGCATGTCGGCAAAGGAATCGGTGCCTGCCTCCAGATTGATGTTGGCCATACGGTCAATGGGAGGGCGGTTCCAGGAGGTGGCGCGGGCGCAGGCAACGCCGGGAACCCCCAGTCGGGCTTGACTTTCCAGGCTCCCTAACCCCCGTTGCAAAATGCCGTCCTTGATCAAGTACTCGCGGCTGGCGGGTGCCCCCGTGTCATCAAACTGATAGCTGGCAAACTCGCCCGCCACCGTAGGATCAAAGGTGACATTCATCAAAGGAGACCCGTAGGCCAGCCGCCCAAAGTCCGAGGGTTGAACAAAGCTGCCCCCCGCATAGTTGCGCTCGTCCCCCAAAATACGGTCGAGTTCCAGGGGATGGCCGATGCTCTCATGGATTTGCAGCATCATTTGATCCGGAGCCAGCACCAGGGTGGTAGTGGTGTCGGGGCATTCATCTGCCGTGAGCAACTCCACCGCCTGCTCCCCTACCTGCTGCGCCCGCTCCCACAGATCCGGCGGCGGAAACAGTTCCCAGCCCCCCTGATAGCAGCGGGCACGAAAGCCGCTGTCTGACCGCTGCTGCACAATGCTGCCGTCCTGGGCGGTGACTCCAAATCCTGTCGCCATGAGTAGAAACTTCTGGTAAACCTCCGACCCGTTGCTGCTGACAAACCAGGTTTCCACTTCGCTGGTGGTGGCGCTGGCGTTAGTCTGCACAATGCGATCGGAAACCGCCTGAGTCTGGCAGATGCGCACCAGCAGGTCGTTAATTTCCCCCGGCGTCAGGGCATCCAGCGGCTTCTGGAACGGGGAGGTGTAGTGGCCGACGACTTTGGGCCGGACGGCAGGGGTCATGGGGTGTAGCGCCCACTGGCTGGCGGCGATCGCCTGTTCATAAGCCAATTTCGCCGCACTTTGGATATGACTCAGATCAAAGGAATTCACAGCGGCATAGCCAATCTGCCCCCTGGCCATTACCTCCACCATAACGCCCTGGTCATTCGATTTACCGTTGTGCTCCGGCTTCCCATCCCGCACCCGCCGGGAGGTGGCCACCTCTTTTACGGCCCTTAGCCCCACCCAGTCGGCAGGCAGGGCGATCGCCTCTAAGGCATGGGTAAGTTCACCAATCATGACAGTCTGACCCCAAAAGTTTTATGTAAGTTCTATGTAAGTTCTGTGTAAGTCCTGAACCAGCTCTGCGAAACCCCTGACACTTTAAAGATCTGAAAAAAAGAAAAAACACTGAGTCTTCAGTGTAACGAGCCAGCCTCCAGATGGGTAGGGACGAGGCGATCGTCGATCACCAGGGGTGCCATTTTTCCCTACGTCGTCGGGTCGAATTATCTTCAAAAATCTCCTTAAGGCGGGAACCCGCCAACGTGGTGAAATGGATAGAGGAGAGTCGAGAGTTGGTATGGAAACTGAGTGGCAGGTCGCCAAAACCTACGAGGACATTTTTTATCACAAGGCAGCGGGCATCGCCAAAGTCACGATTAACCGCCCCCACAAGCGCAACGCCTTTCGCCCCCAAACCATCGCTGAAATGTATGATGCCTTTGCCGATGCGCGGGAAGACCCCAGCATCGGCGTGGTGCTGCTTACCGGGGCAGGTCCCCACACCGACGGAAAGTACGCCTTTTGCTCAGGGGGCGACCAGAGCGTGCGGGGGAAGGCAGGCTACCTGGACAGCGAGGGGGTGCCCCGGCTCAACGTGCTGGATTTGCAGCGGCTGATTCGCTCCATGCCCAAGGTGGTGATTGCCCTGGTGGCAGGCTACGCCATTGGCGGCGGCCACGTCCTGCATGTGGTCTGCGACCTGACGATCGCGGCGGATAACGCCATTTTTGGTCAAACGGGGCCAAAGGTGGGTAGTTTCGACGGCGGCTTTGGCGCGAGCTACCTGGCCCGCATCGTAGGGCAGAAAAAGGCGCGGGAAATCTGGTTCCTCTGCCGCCAGTACAATGCCCAGGAGGCGCTGGACATGGGCCTGGTGAACCGGGTGGTGCCGGTGGATCAGCTCGAAGCGGAGGGGGTGCAGTGGGCGCAGGAAATTCTGGAAAAAAGCCCGATTGCCATCCGCTGTCTTAAAGCAGCTTTCAACGCTGATTGCGACGGACAGGCAGGGCTACAGGAACTGGCGGGCAACGCCACTCTGCTCTACTACATGACAGAGGAAGGCGCAGAGGGGAAGCAGGCATTCCTGGAAAAGCGCCCTCCTGACTTCCGCCAATATCCCTGGCTCCCCTGATTGCCACTGATCAAAATCACGGGCAGTCGTGATGAAGTCGGATGAAGTCTGGATGAATTTACTCCATACTTTGAGGAACTTACCGCTCAGGGGGATTGCAACATGGCTCGATGGATGCAGGCGCTAGCATTGACCGTGATGCTGCAGGTCGTAGCACAGCTTTCCGCAACAATGTCAACCCCTTCTTCCCCAATTAGCATCACCCAGCTTCCTTCTGCCAATCAGGCTAAAGATCAAGCTGATTCAGTCAACCCCATGCTTGCCCAAATACAGCGTTTCACCAAACAGACGTCGCGATCGCTCCACCTTCCTGCGCCGCACCCAGCCACTTGGCTCCAGATATCAGATATGTCTGGCGAGTCAGTCAATTAAATGTCAGCATTTGACTATATAAGTCAAGATTTGATGAAGTTCAGCTCTGCTGAGGAAACCTACCGATCTACAGCGATCGACTTTCGAAACGGCTTAGCGTAACGGGTCAGCGATCGCATTTTTACCGCCTCACATCGCTGGCTGCCATAGAGAATGTTTTGATTGCCGTTGGGCTGAATCTGAATACACCAGGGACGGCTGAGCAGGTGATGGGTCATGGATAGGGTGGCGATCGCGGTAACCGTTGCGATCGCCAAAATGTTGATGAAATGGGAGGCCATTCTAAAGTTAGTTATTTTGTCGGACGATGTGATCATGGCCCCATGATAGGGAGTAAACCCTGAAGCGTAGCTAGCGGAAACCCTGAATTCACTCTTGAAATTGGGTGTCCTGTTCAGCATTTACACGGAGTTACTCTCCGCAAATCCACGAACCTTAAAGTTTCCTGGTTTTCCATTGAAGAATTAGTCCACCCGTCCAGAATCGGTTGATTGCGCTGCTCTTAAACCCCGGCCAAATCTTTGCGACGGTATCCCGCCGAAAGTGGGACAGAGAATTAGCAAACCAGCAAAAAGCTAAGTGCCCCACTTTCCTCCCTGGCATCAGTAGCCATCTGCGGCTACCCCCAATCGAGGGAGATTGATCCAGGTCAGGGGTTTACAGTGACAGATAAAGTGCTAGCATTTTCCCGTGCTTTGGCTAAATTTTGGGGTGCGGGTGGCCAGCTTTGGCCCGGAGGCTTTGAAACCATAGAGACTAGCTGTTTTTGACAAACCCTTGACCATGCAATACTTCATTCACTGTGGTGTGACAGCAACGCTGGCTGTGCTTTTACTCATTCCTGGAAAGTTGGCCAGGGCCAACTCCCAGTGCGGTACAGCGTCGTATTACGACTACGAAGGATCGGCCACCGCCAGCGGCGAAATGTTCGATGGCGACGCCATGACGGCGGCCCACGAATGGCTCCCTCTCAATACGCGGGTTACGGTGGTCAACCAGGAAACCAAAGAAACCATCGTGGTGAGAATCAACGATCGCACCGCCCCCAATAACCCCCATGTCATCGACCTCACCCCCGCTGGCATGATGGAAATTGCCCCCAGCCTGGACGTGGGCATCCGCGACGTGTGTCTCTACTGGGAGGCCGAAACCTGATCCAGGAAGTCGAGCATGTGCCGGGTGGCGATCGCCGCCTGCTCTAAATGGGGCACATGGCCGCACTGCTCCAGCCACACCAGCTTGCTGTGGGGAATGGTGCGCTCAAATCGGGTGGCATCAGCGGTGCCCAGAATTCGATCCTGGCGGCCCCAGAGAATCAGCGTAGGCTGCTGGATTTGGGCAATTTTTTCCCAGGTAAGCGTGTTGTAGCCGCCATTGCGGGTGAAGGCAATCATGGCCCGACTCCAGCCCTCGCACTGGAGGTGCAGCGCCGCGCAGCAGGCCGCATCCGTCGAGGCAAATGTGGGGTCGCAGTAGGCCGAGCGGCTGATGCCCTGGCGCACCCTGGGGTTGCGGAGAAACTCCGTGGCCAGAAACCCCAGGGGCGGCAAGAGGAACCGTCCCATGTTTGGCCCCTGGGCCGCCCCCGCACTGTCCAGCAGCACCAGGGAGGTGACGGCATCGGGGTAGGAAAGGGCAAAGTCCAGGGCCACCGCTCCCCCCATGGATGCCCCCACCAGCACCACGGGCCGCTGGATCAGGGTTTTCCAGGTGTGGTAGAGATGGAGCTTAATGTCCTGGGCGCTGAAGGTCAAGCCATCCCCCCGCTCGGTGAAGCCAAAGCCCAGCAGGTCAACCGCCCAGGTCTCCCGGCGGGCCGCCAGCCGGGGCAGCAGGCGGCGAAATTCCATCACCGAACTGTCGAAGCCGTGGAGCAGCAGCAGGGGGGAGTAGTCAGTGTTTGGCGGATCAGCCCCCTGTTGCACAAAAGTGGTGAGGATGGGGCGATCGCTCAACGGCGTAACAATCTCTGCCTGCTGGAGCTGCTGGGCCAGGGCGATGGATTCGGGTTCCACCAGCCCGGTGACGGTGGTGGGCAAAAACGCTGGAAACATGACGGTTGCTGATCTGTTCGCTTACTTGACATGGGCAACGGTTGCCCCGGTGCCGCCATCGGCCTCCGCCGCAAACTCAAACTGCTCCACCTGGGGATGCTGCTTCAGGAAAGTCTGCACCCCGTCCCGCAGCTTGCCCGTGCCGTGGCCGTGGATAATCCACAGGGGGCCAGCGGGGGCATTGGCGATCGCCCGATCCAGCTCGATCTCGGCATCGGCAACCCGTTTCCCCCGTAAGTCTACCGTGTTTTGGGAGGTGCGGATGGCGAGGGGTTTGGGGGCGGGGGCAGGGGGTGGCGGCGGCGCAGGTTTGGGCTTGGTGGGCATCTCCGCCTTTTCCCCCTGGAGGGACTCCACATCCGCCAGGGTGACGGTCATCTTCATCAGCCCAAAGCGCACTGTGAGTTCGCCATCCTCATCGGGGGCGGTGAGTACCTCCGCAGTCTGGCCCAGTTTAGGAACGCGGACGCGATCGCCCACCTCCGGACGGAACCCCGGTTTAGGCTTGGCCTTTTGCCGCTGGGAGGGAAGCTGGCGCTCGGCAATTTGGTTCAGGTCATCGGTGGCCTGCTGGGCCTGCTGGGCGGTGGGGGTGCCCTGCTGGAGGCGGCGAATGACTTTGGCGATTTCTTCTCGGGCCTGGGCGATCGCCGCCTGCACCGCCTTCTCCTGCTGCTGCTGCAAGTCCCGCTCCCGCTCTTTGAGCAGATTGGCCTTGTGGGACACTTCGGCATGGAGCCGCTCCGCCTGCTGGAGCAGCCGGGCCGCCTCCTGGGCCTTGGTTTCCTGCCGCCGCCGCTGGGCCTCCAGCCCCGCAATCATGTCGTTCACATCCTCCGAGGCGCTCAGCCCCACCTGCTGGCGGGCCGACTCCACCACATCGGTATTGAGACCCAACCGCTGGGCGATCGCCAGCGCATTCGACCGTCCGGGAATCCCCCACAACAGCCGATAGGTGGGCGACAGAGACACATCGTCAAACTCCACCGAGGCATTCTCAAACCGCTCATCCTGGTACTTTAAAGCCTTAAGTTCACCAAAGTGGGTGGTGGCCACCGTGAGCTGGGCGTGGGCGGCCAGGTAGCAGAGCAGGGCGATCGCCAGCGCACTCCCCTCCGACGGATCCGTACCCGCCCCTACCTCATCCAGCAGCACCAGCGCATTGGCCAACTGCCTTGCCCCGTCACCCATACTCCCATCCCCCCCCTCACTCGCACCAAGCGCCTCCAAAATCCGGCTAATCCGCCGAATATGGCCCGAAAAGGTGGACAGACTTTGCTCGATGGACTGCTCATCCCCAATATCGGCCAGGATCTGGTCGAACCAGGGCAGCTCCACAGGTTCGCGGGCGGGGATGTACAGCCCTACCTTGGCCATCAGGGCGGCGAGGCCCAGGGTTTTCAGGGTGACGGTCTTGCCGCCGGTGTTGGGGCCGGTGATGGCAACCACACGAATCTGCGGCTGGATGGTTACGTCAATGGGCACCACGTCTGGCCCCTGCTCGTGCTGATGCTGCCACACCAGGAGGGGATGGCGCAGTTGCCGCAGGACAATGCGCTCCTCGTCCTGCGGATCGACAAAGCGGGGGGCGTTGGCATTGAGCCAGAGGCTATAGCGGGCGCGGGCGGTGGCCAGGTCGAGGGTGGTGGCGATCGCCAGCAGTCGCTCTAAATCGGGCACCACCTCCGCGACCCGTTCGGTTAGCACCCGCCGCACCGCTTCCTCTTCGGTCTGTTCGCGGCGGACCTGCTGCCGCAGTTGGTTCCCCAGGTTGACAATGGCGTTGGGTTCCACATAGAGGGTCATGCCGCTGGTGGAAACATCGTGAACGATGCCGGGGATGGCGTCTTTTTGAGGAGCTTTGACGGGCAGCACGAAGCGATCGCCCCGCTGGGTAATCACCGTTTCCTGTAAAGCCTGGGTCTGACGCTGGAGGATGCGCTGGAGGATTTGCTGGATGCGATCGCGCAGGCTCCGTAGCTGTTCGCGAATGTCGGTGAGTTTGGGGCTGGCGCGATCGGTGACCTTGCCGCGATCGTCGATGCAGCGGTGAATCTCCTGCTCCAGCTCGGGGAAGGTACGCAGGTCGGCCACCAGATTTTGTAAGACGGGAACGTTTTCCTGGCCATCAATGGTGCGCCGGAGCTGGCGGGCGGCGGCCAGGGTGGTGGCAATATTGAGCAGTTCGGCACCACTGAGGATGCCTTGCAGGGCGGCCCGCTCCAGGGACTCGCCAATATCCTGTAGCCCCGTAAACGTCAGAGCCGATGCAGGCTGGCTTTCTAAAAAAACGACTTCCCGGGTTTGGGCCAGCAAAGCCAGGCTATCTTCCCTGGACGGTGGAATGACCAGGTGGCGGGCTGCCGTTGCTCCTAGCTTTGTCGCCGCAAAGGTAGACAAGTGCTGACATAGCCGCGACCACTCCAGTAGTTCTAATGCCTCAGATTGAATCAATGCCGAACCTTAACCCCCGCCAATCAGTGTGTTCAAATCGGATATTCGTGGTGGATATAACCCTACCAAGGCACGTCCAGATAGACCTCAACCATCGGGCAGGATGCGGTCATGTGCCCCTAAGCCTATTCTACATAGCTGTTCCACCCCCTGGGGCAGAGCAGGGGGGCACCATTTCCGGCGCAGGTTTCGTTAGTCCTAACCCATCTTGGGCAGACTTGCAGAGGAACAAAGGGAACGCAACTTTATTAACAATCTGTGTCTTTTAACCCAACGTTTACTTTTGTTTGTTATCCAGGGTGCGGGTAGTGGCTTTGTGATGCGTCGTCTATCCAAGGGCCAACACTGTTTCCCTGTCTGTTATGGATTCATGATCGATCACCGGAGTCCCCGTGCCCCAAGCTCAACAGAACCCATGGGTTCTGTTGCATTTCCCATGTCCGTCAGACTGACGTTTACTGAGGTGTAAGGAATGGTACAAATACAAATTCTCCACGCATCTGATTTGGAAGGTGGTGTAGACGCGATTCAAAATGCCCCTAATTTTGCGGCCATAGTGGATCGGCTGGAAGACGAGTTTGCCAACACAATTATTCTTTCGGCAGGGGACAACTATATTCCAGGGCCATTCTTCTTTGCTGCCGGTGATCAGGCGGCCTTTCGCGACAGTGGCGTGTTTAACAACACCTACAACACCCTGTTTGGCCTGCCCGCAGATGTGGATCTAGACGGTACCCTGGACAGCTATCAGGGCCTCCGGGAAGGGGGGGGACGGGTCGATATCTCCATCATGAACGTGATTGGCTTTGACGCATCGGCCATTGGCAACCACGAGTTTGATTTAGGCACGAGTGCGATCGCCGAAATTATTGAACCCGACTTTCGGGGCGACGGCCTGGGGGACGATCGCTGGGTAGGTGCCCAATTTCCCTACCTGAGCGCTAACCTGGACTTTTCTGACGACAGCAACCTGTCTGACCTGTTCACCAGCGATATTCTGGACAGCACCGCCTTTCAAACCGGCCCGGATGAGTCACTGGCGGAAGACAATGCGCCGAAAATTGCCCCCGCCACCATCATCACGGAGAACGGCCAGCAAATCGGCGTTGTAGGCGTCACCACCCCCCTGGTGCGATCCATCACATCCCTGGGGGACACCACCGTCATCGGCCCCACCACCAATGACATGCCTGCCCTGGCGGCCCTACTCCAGCCCACCATTGACCAGCTCTTGGCCCAGGGCGTCAACAAAATCGTGCTGGTGACCCACCTGCAGCAAATTGCCCTGGAAGAAGAGCTGATTGGTCTGCTGCGGGGTGTGGATGTGATCATTGCAGGCGGCTCCGATACCCTGCTGGCTGACTCTGAGGACGTGACGCGGGGCCTCCAGTCGGGAGATACCCCTGCTCGTAGCTACCCAATCGTCACCCAAAACGCCGATGGCGACCCGGCGGTGATTGTCAGCACGGATGGTGAATACTCCTACGTGGGTCGGCTGGTGCTGGAGTTTGACGACGTGACCGGGGTGATCGACCCGTCCAGCATCGACCCCAACGTTAGCGGCGCATTTGCCACCACCGATCAGGGGGTCACGGCCCTCTATGGCAACCTGAATGCGGCTTTCACTGAAGGCAGCAAGGGGGCAGAGGTGCGGGAACTGGTGACGGCGGTCAACGGCGTGGTGCAGGCCCAGGACGGCAATGTCTTTGGCCGTACCAGCGTCTTTTTGGAAGGGCGACGGGAAAACGTTCGCACCGAGAGCACCAACCTGGGGGTGCTCACCGCTGAGGCCAACCTGTTTGTGGCGAAAAAGGTGGATCAGACCGTTACCATTTCCATCAAAAACGGCGGCGGCATCCGGTCGCTGATTGGGGAGGTGGACGACGATGGCAACCTGCTGCCCACCCAGGCCAACCCCATTTCCGGCAAGGAAGAAGGGGAAATTTCGGAACTGGACATCAGCAACGCCCTGCGCTTCAACAACAGCCTCACCCTGCTCACCCTCACCGCCGAGCAACTGGTGGCCGTCATCGAGCATGGAATTGCGGCTTCAGAAGCCGGGGCAACCCCAGGCCAGTTTCCCCAGGTGGCTGGGGTGAAGTTTAGCTTTGACCCGAACCGACCGGAGGGCGATCGCCTCCTCTCCCTGGTGGTGGTGGACGAAGACGACAACATCATCGACATCGTTATCCAGAATGGCGAACTGGTGGGGCCTGCCAGCCGCACCTTCCGCATCGTCACCCTGGGCTTTTTGGCCGATGGCGGCGACAACTACCCCTTCCCCGAATTTGAAAGCACCGCAAACCGGGTGGAGCTGACGGAGGTGGACATTGATGTAGATGTCAATGCCGCTAACTTCGCTGACTTTGGTACTGAGCAAGACGCCCTGGCGGAATACCTGGCGGCCAATTTCCTGACCACCCCCTTCAACGAGGCAGAAACCACCCCCGAAAATGACGTAGTTATTCAAAACGTCACCGTCCGCAACGATGTGGTGCTGGATATTGATATCAATATCTTTGTGCTCAGGGGTACCGAGCTGGACGACAACCTGCAGGGCGGCAACAATGATGACGATCTGTTTGGTTTCCTGGGGGCAGATATCATCATTGGCCTGAACGGGAGCGATCGCTTGCGGGGGTCGGCGGGCAATGACGAAATTCGCGGCGGCGGCGGCGACGATCGCATCTTCGGCGGCCTGGACGACGACGACCTGTTTGGGGACGACGGCGAGGATCGCATTCGGGGCCTGGATGGCGACGACACCATTGAGTGCGGTGACGACGACGACGACGCCAAGGGCGGACGGGGAGACGATGACGTCAGCGGTGACGATGGCGACGATCGCGTCAGCGGCAACGATGGCAATGACATTGTTTCCGGTGGCGACGGCAACGACGAACTGCGGGGCAACCAGGGAAATGACGAACTGGATGGGGGTGCTGGCGATGATCTCCTCCGGGGCGGCGATGGCAACGACATCCTGGTCGGTGGTGCTGGCAACGACATCCTGGTCGGCGGCGATGGCAATGACTTCCTCGAAGGGGGTCTGGGAGATGATGAAATCTTCAACGGCAAGGGTAATGACACGGTGGTGATTGGCCCCAATACGGGCAGCGATCGCGTCTTTGGCTTCCAGTTGTCGGGTAACGATATCATCGCCCTCATCGACCTCACCTTCGCTGACCTGTCCATCTCCTCAGACGACACGAGCACTACGGTTGAATTTAACGGTGCCACCCTGGCAGTTTTCGTCGGGGTCAGCGAGCTAACCAGCGCTGACTTTACGACAAGCGTCTCTGTTTAATCTGTTGAAGAGGATGTCTGAAAAGTCTGGCCTTGCGTAGCAAAGCTCACTTGATCCCCCTAAATCCTTCTTGTCACAGAGGACTTTGACTCCGGTTCCCGCCCTTGTCAAGGGGGGCTAGGGGGGATCGCCAGGTCATTAAAATCCCGGCAAACCACTTTTCAAACGTGCTCTGGGCGGCACTTAAAGCGGCGACGCCTTCTGCCTGGAAATAATTCTTGGAATTTTCCTTGCAATTTTAGGATCACTGGATGGACGGGGCTTCCCTATGGGAGGCCCCGTTTCGTTGCTTGAGGGGCACCTACTCATACCCGACTAAATTAGTCGGGTATGTTTGACGCCATTTTTTTCATCGTGTTACTATCCCCAAAGTTGGTGGAAGCGCAACTGAGGTGCATCCCGCCAATCTTTACCAAGCTGTTGTCTAGAGAACCTGTCGAGAGATCCCCATGACCCAAGCACTTGAGCGCTTAATCCAACAGGCCACCCCCCTAACTCAGGCCGCCTTCACCAAGCTGAAATGTCGGGAATGCGGCGAAGAGTACGACGCAGTTGCTAAGCACGTCTGCGAAGACGTTTGCTTTGGGCCGCTGGAAGTCGTTTACGACTACGACCTGCTGCGGCAGACGGTGACCCGCGAAACGATCCAGGCGGGGCCAAACTCCATCTGGCGCTACCGGCCCTTTCTGCCAGTGACCAGCGAAAATCCCATCGATGTCGGAACTGGGATGACTCCTCTGGTGCGGGCCAATCGCCTCGCCCGCCAGTTGGGGCTGAAGTCCCTCTACATTAAGAACGATGCGGTCAATATGCCCACCCTCAGCTTCAAAGATCGGGTGGTGTCCGTGGCCCTGACCCGT
>JAYKGU010000300.1:0-27122 GCA_035285585.1 Synechococcales cyanobacterium | reverse complement strand
TTCGAGTTTTTCCCAGACCAGCGCTGCTGGATCGTTCAGGTTCAGGTCTGATATGGTGCGCGTGCCAAAGCTCAGTTGAATATCAGGGGCGGCAATGGCCTCAAGGAATTCGCTATCCCGGTCGGCGATCGCCTGCTGGAGGGCGGCTCGAAAGGCATAAAAGTCCGTGGCGGGTGTGGCTTCATCCACCAGTTGTACCGGCTGGCGGGCGTAGGTATCGCCAACGGTCGGCCCCAGGGGGTCAATGGATAAACCATCAGGAATCACTGGGGCGGCTAGCGACTGATCTGGGTTGGGGGAAACTTCAGGGGCGATCGCGTCGTCATCTCCCTCATGTTCTGGTAAGGAGATGGCCTCCGCCACAGGTTCCGAATCTCCTGAAGCTTGCCCCTCCGTGCCCTGGAGCGTTGCGCTCTGGAAATCGCAACTTGCTGCCAGGAGTGACACTATCAGGAGGGATACGCCTAACCCCACCCGCATCATCGTCCGACATGGGTCTGGAGGGTGCATTTCTGTCATATTTACAAGACGTCCTCCCTGATAGGCTTCCCTGCGTTTAATAGCCCGTTCACGGTCAACCTCCGGTATTCTAGTTTCCAGATTGACTTTCTGAGTCTTTACCAATTTCAATGGCTTGCAGGTTCTTCTCCTTAGGGCCTATCCGAAAGCTCCTCTGGTTCTTTGGATCTCCAAGTCCCCAGAGAGGTTTTTGGGTAGGTTAAGAGAATTTTGGTTACAGACCTCTTATAGTCAGATCATTCCTGTGCTCTTTGCTGGATCTCTAGACAGATCGCCTCTGCCAAAGCTTTATGGACTTAAAATCCCTGATTCGCGATATTCCCGATTTCCCCCAGCCCGGTATTTTGTTCCGGGACATCACCACCCTCTTACGAGATCCAGATGGACTGCGGTACACAGTTAATAGTTTAGCCAATAAATTCGCTGACCAGACAATTGATTACATTGTCGGTATTGAGTCGCGGGGATTTATTTTTGGCACGCCCCTGGCCTACCACCTGGGCGCGGGCTTTGTCCCTGTACGTAAAGCTGGCAAGCTCCCAGCGGCGGTTCACGCCGTCGAATATGAACTGGAGTACGGCACCGATCGGGTCGAAGTTCACCAGGACGCCTTCGAGCCAGGTAGTCGGGTGCTGATTGTCGATGATTTGATCGCAACGGGGGGCACTGCCGCTGCTACTGCTACCCTCGTCCAGCAGGCGGGCTGTGAACTGATTGGGTTTGGCTTTATTGTCGAGCTGATCGACCTGGGAGGACGGCAAAAGCTACCGCCCGGCGTTTCTGTGGCGTCCCTGGTGGTTTACTAAAGCGATCCTTAACAAAAGAGTTATTTTCAAAAGGTTGCTGACCACAGAGTCAGCTTGGGCAGTCCCAAAGTCAGACCGATTTCCTGCTCATTCCCTCAATTGCTGCAATGGCTGTCTATCATTAGTCAATAAGTAGAACTGCACTGAAAAGCGAAGGTTAGAGAGCCAGGGCGCTTCCCCGGTTCTCTAACATGAATTTCATTCTGCTGACCTACTTAGTCAGGAGTCAACCATAGTTAAGCCAGTAGCTACACCTACCTAACCATCGCTTCAACCATGTCAACGTCTGTCTCCCTCAATCTTCGGCGACTCTTAAGATTAGCCGTCAGCCGCCTCTGGGCGATGGTGACCAGTGAAACCTTTGTCTTTATCCTCAAACGCCTCCTGCAGGCGCTTTTGACGCTGCTGCTGGCTTCTGCCCTCAGCTTTTTCATTATCCAGCTAGCGCCTGGGAACTATCTGGATGTGCTGCGGCAAGACCCCCGCATTACCCCGGAGACCATTCAAGAACTGGAGGCCCAGTTTGGGTTGGATCAGCCAGCCCTCGAGCAGTATCAGCGCTGGCTCAGGCAAATATGTACCCAGGGAAACTTTGGGCACAGCTTTGCCTACCAGCGCTCGGTTACCTCCTTATTGCTTGAGCGGATTCCCGCTACCGTCCTGCTGTCCATGTCCTCTTTTCTGCTGACCTGGGCGATCGCCATTCCTCTGGGGATTGTTGCTGCTGTTCGTCAGAACCACCCCCTTGATCGGAGCCTGCGGATCACCAGCTACCTGGGGCAGGGAATGCCGACTCTGATCACCGGGTTGCTACTGCTCTTTCTGGCCCAACGGCTGACCCCCCTATTTCCCATCGGCGGTATGACCAGCATCGACCATGCCGAGCTGAACCTGGTGGGCAAGGTTCTAGACATCGGCTGGCATTTGATTTTACCGACCCTGGCGTTGAGCATTACCAGCTTTGCGGGGCTGCAGCGCATTATGCGCGGCGAACTCCTCGACGTGCTGCGACAGGACTATGTTCAAACAGCCCGAGCAAAAGGGCTGCCTGAAGATCGGGTCATTTACGTTCATGCCCTGAGGAATGCCGTGAATCCCCTGGTGACCCTCCTGGGATTCGAGTTTGCGACACTGCTAGGCGGGGCGTTTATTACAGAAACCTTCTTCGACTGGCCTGGATTGGGGCTATTGTTGCTACAGGCCGTTCAGGCCCAGGATCTATACCTGGTGATGGGGGGGCTAATGATGGGGGCGGTTATGCTAATTGTTGGCAATCTACTGGCAGATCTAATGCTCAAGCTGGTGGATCCACGTATCAAGCTGACAGGTGCTCGCTAGAGAGGATCGCTGTGGGTTTTAGCTACAGTTGGTGGTTGTGGTAACGCACTGCCCAGCATCACGGCGGCCACTGCCTCGATGAACCAGGTGATAACTGTTGGAGCGATCGCCCACTTTATCCGGTGCGTATTCCAGCCCATGAATATTAAATTTTGAGGATAGAACGGCTGAGAGATCTGAAAAAAGAAGACAGGCGAGTACAATGCCTGTCGCGGCATGTGGGTTGCAAGGTAGCATAGAGATCTCCGTTGAGAAGTCGCTATACCCTGATACGGAGGCTGGTTGAACCAATCAGGACAACCTGCTTTTGAGACCGTAAAGAGTTCACAAAGCCCTGGCGCTATGGCCTTTAAGAGGATTTGCCAGGGGTTTGTACAAGCGGTTTTCTACGAAGCTGTCTTTAATCCACAGACCTTGCTAGTGCCCATGCTGATTTTATTCTTCAGGAGGGCGCTCGAAGACGATGGTTAGCTTGTCGTCCGGCATTTTCTGGCGCAGCAGCTTTAGATGGCCTTCGGCATCGGAGAGGCTGCGAAACCGATCGACCACAATTTTTCGATCGGGCAGCAAGCGAATGATTGCCCAGGTCTTGAGCCTTTCTTGATACAGCATGGTGCGTTTTTATCCGGGTAGTTTCTTCAGGGAACCGTCAATTCAACCCAGGATGAGCCTGGAATGGCGATTGTTATAGCTACCAATACTTTCCCGGAGTTTGTACAAAAAGGCGTGTATTCTCTATCACATCACTGACTTTTTTGCAATTTTTTGAAATTAACTCACACGACTGCAAACCGTGATATCTCTCCTGATTAATCCCGTGGCGATCGCCCCTCCCAGGCCAGCACCAGCAGGGCGTTGAGAATAGCTGCCGCCACTGGAGATCCCCCCTTGCGGCCCTCCACCCGGATTTGGGGTACCGCTGTTTGGGCCAGGGCTGCCTTTGCCGCTTCCACGGCAACAAAGCCAACGGGCGCACCGATTACCAGAGCAGGGATTTGGGAATCTGTCAGCAAACTGGGGGAATGGGTGAGGCGATCGCACAGAGCCAGCAAAGCCGTTGGGGCATTGCCAATCACATAGATCCCCCCAGGGTAGGTGTCTAGACAGGTCAGCAGTCCCGTCTCGGTGCGGGTTTTTCCAGGAATTCCCTGGGACACCTGCTCAACTGCGACGTGAATGGGATTTTGAAACGTTTTTGTCACCATCGTGCGAATGCCCTGAGCCACCATGCCCACGTCGGTAATGATGGGGGTCTGGCTTTGGAGAGCGGCGATCGCCCGGTCAATGCCATCGGGGCTGAAGCGCAGCAGCTCGGCAAACTCAAAATCCGCCGTGCTGTGAATGACGCGGCGCACAATGGCGTATTCGGCGGGGGTAAACCCGTGGGGGCCTAGCTCGCGGTCGATGATGGCAAAGCTCTGCTGAACGATGGGATGATTTAGCTCAGACACGGGTGCGCTCCATTCACGGGAACCGATGCTGCCGCACATCATCGGCGTATGCCTGCACCGCCTGGGTAATGGTTTCTCGCAGGTTGGCGTAGGAGCGGGCAAAGGGTGGCTGCCATTCTGACAGGCCCAGTACGTCTGCCGTCACCAGCACCTGGCCGTCACAGCCGCCCCCCGCGCCGATGCCAATGGTGGGAATCGTGAGCTTCTGGGAAATGCGGCTGGCTAGCTCGGTGGGGATGTGCTCCAGCACGATGGCAAATGCACCCGCTTCCTGGAGGGCGATCGCCTCGGCAAAAATCTGCTCCCCTGCCTCGGCAGACTTGCCCCGCTGCCGAAACCCGCCAAATTGGTGAACCGATTGGGGCGTCAGTCCCACATGACCCATTACCGGAATGCCCACCTGCACCAGCAGGGTCACCGTGTCGATCAGGGTGGGGTGGCCCCCCTCCAGCTTCACGGCCTCGGCCCCAGCTTCCTTGAGTGCCCGCCCTGCCGACTCCACGGCCTGCTGCGGGCTAACCTGGTAGCTCAAAAACGGCAGGTCAAACACCAGTAGAGCCTTTTGGACGCCCCGCCGTACCGCCCTGGCATGGTGCAGCATTTCATCGAGGGTAACGGGCAGAGTCGTGTCATAGCCCAGGGTCACCATCGCCAAACTGTCCCCCACCAGAATCAGATCCACCCCCGCCTGATCCAGGAGTCGGGCTGTGGCGTAGTCGGCGGCAGTCAGCGCCACAATGGGCCTGCCCTGCTGCTTGTATTGAATGAGTTTCTGCGTGGTGAGGGCCATGGGTGGGGGGCGGATAGGAGCGGCTGTCTCCAGATTAGCTGAAACTCGGAGCAAGATTAGCTCCGATGACTAAAGCACCTCGGCCCGCATACGGGCGATCGCCACCGTCAGCATTTTGCGGAAGCCGGGAACGTAGGCCCGCCGGTTGAACACGTCAAACTGGTTGCGCTCAATCTCGTCCAAAATTTGGCGATAGAGCATCAGGGCTGCCCACACGGGCCAGCGGGCGTCGGAGCTGAGGCGGTGAATGCCCTGCTCAGCCTGGGCATAGAACTTCCGTGCCCGGTGAATCTGGAAGGTCATCAGCTCCCGCCAGCGATCGTCGATCACCCCGTTCATCAAGTCTTCTTCGGTGTAGTCGAACAGGGCCAGCTCCTCTAGCGGCAGATAAATGCGTCCCCGGCGAGCGTCTTCGCCCACATCCCGCAGGATGTTGGTGAGCTGGTTGGCAATGCCCAGGGCGATCGCCTCCTCTGCAGGACTCTGGCTATTGGGCCGATCCCACGGTGCAGTTCCAGGGGAGGGGTCTACCCCCATTACCGCATTCGACATCAGCCCCACCGTGCCTGCTACCCGGTAGCAGTAGAGGTTTAGCTCTTCAAAGGTTTGATACCGACTGCGGTGCAGATCCATCCGCTGCCCTGCAATCATGTCGCGGAAGGGCTGAATGTCGATAGGGAAACGCTGCAGGGTGTCCACCAGAGCTACATCCGGGTCATCAACAGGACAGCCTGCGAAGATCGACTCCAGGTTTTCCTCCCAGCGGTCGAGGGTTGCGGGTGTGGTAGATGCTGCATTTGGCCCATCGACCAACTCATCGGTGCGACGACACCAGACATAAATGGCCCAGATGGCGCGTCGCTTTTCCTCTGGCATGAGCAACGTCCCCAGATAGAAAGTCTTGGAATAGGTCGCCGTTACTTGCCGACAAAATTCATAGGCGTCCTCCAACGGGGCCGTGGTAGTCATGGGAATCGACTTCGTCAGTTGCAGCATTACATCGCAGGCAGATGGTTAACGTCAGAACAGGCCGCCAATTAGCAAAATGCTTCAGGGCTGGAGCAGGCTACTGAAAGGGTCACTCCCCCGATGCCGGTAAGAGCGACTCGGATAGTACGACGACCTAGCCAACCGGAGCAGACACTTTTGAATCTACTTGGGGATTTACCTCTGAATCTGGCAAATCTGCCTGTGAATCAAGCGCCGCATGTCCGGTTGCCGCATGATGTCTACTAATGGCCTGCGCTGTAAGCTTACCAGAAAGTACGGCCCCTTCCATGCTTGCCAAATAACGTTGCATTGTATAGTCGCCTGTCAGGTAAAAGTTGGGGATTGGCGTAATTTGGCTGGGGCGATGCTGCTGACGACCAGGGGTGGCTTTATAAACCGAGCGGGGGGTTTTCACAATTTTATATTTCAAAAGCTTAGCGACATCCTCACCGCTAAAGTGCTGTGGGAAGAGGTTCTCAAGCTCAGCCATGGTGGCCGCCACGATTTCTTCGTCCGACTTGGTGATCCAGTCTTTTGCCGGGGCCAGCACCATCTCCAGCATAGAGCGGTCGGGGTTGGCGTATTCGCGGCAGGTGTTGCTCATGTCGGCATAGACGCTGAGGAGGGGCGATCGCGAAAACAGCAGGTGGTCAATGTCCGTCAGCTTGCGGTCGAACCAGAGGTGGATATTAATCACGGGCACCCCCTCCAGGCCATTCAGCTTCTGGAAAAACGCCATCTCCCGCCAGGGAGCGGGCAGCATTACCTTGAGGGGATCGACGGGCATAGCGGAAACGTAGCGATCGGCGGTAAACACCTCATCGGGCGCACCGTCAAGACCTCGCAGCAAAAAGCCCCGCACCGACTGGTCGTCGTTCAGCAAGATTTCTTTTAAGGGAGCATTTAGCCGCACCTCGCCGCCCCGCTCGGTGATGTAGTCCACCAGGGGTTGACAGAGCCGCTCGGTGGGGGAGCCGTCGAGGAACGCCATTTTTGAGCCGTAGCGCTCCTGGAGGAAGCGATTCATGGCCGTGAGAATGATGGTGGCGGAAATATCGTCCGGCCCGATAAAATTAAGGGACTTGGTCATGGCGATGAACACTTCATCGTTGACCCGTTCGGGAATGCTGTGTCGCCGCAGCCACTCTGTCCAGGAGTAGCGGTCCATCTCTTCCACGTAGCGCTGGCCTCGCAGCATAACCGGAATTAAGCCAATGCCAAAGCGAATCTTTTCGCCCCAGGTAAGCATGTCGTTGTTGCGCAGGATGGCGACGATGCCGTTCCAGGGAGCGGGGATGTTGGGAAAGTCAAAACGCGAATAGGTGCCCGGATTGTTGGGCTGGTTGAAGATCATCGTGTGCTCTTTCCACTGGAGCCGATCTTCAATGTTGAGTTCTTTAAAGAGCTGGAGCATGTTGGGATAGGCCCCAAAGAAGATGTGCAGGCCGGTTTCGTACCAGTCGCCATCTTCGTCTTTCCAGGCAGCGACCTTGCCACCTAAAACGTCCTGGCGCTCCAGAACAATGGGGGTGTGCCCGGCATCCACGAGATATTTGGCACAGGAAAGCCCCGCTAACCCGCCTCCGGCAATCGCAACTCGCATGTAGTGCTATCAACCTCAGTTGTACAACTGTTTTGCATTGCAATAATTATAAGTTGCTTCGTTGCAATCCGTTACATTCTGTCGCCGCTTTTGCCGGAAATTTCGCCCTGGGTCCCATCCCTGGAGACGTTCCATCCCTAGGGATTTAGGGAATTCTGAGGATGGTTTCATCCCACCCTCTTAGCCCATGTCACTCACCCTTTCTACCTATGAGCGACGTACTGAATCAAGCAGGTGAATGCGTCGTCGCCGTTGATCACTTTAATCAAACTGCAATCATTCACCTGCCAGCCCGATTGACGGTTCTGGAGGCGATCGCCTTCAAAGAAACGTTTCAGCAACTGTGCACCAACCATCCCAATCTGGAACGGGCAGATCTGGATTTTCGAGCCACCTGGTTTATTGACAGCAGCGGTATTGGGGCGCTGGTCAACGCCTGGAAGACTGCCCAGGCTCACCACATTGAGCTGAAGCTCTGCCAGGTGACTGCGCCAATCTGGATGACCCTGAATCTGGCGGGGCTGGATACGGTGTTTACAATTGTGCGGGCGGAAGAGAAGGGCTGGGCGGCTGGTGGGGCTAACCTGCCCACTGGCGATACGCCACGACTGGAACCGCCCCGGACGCGCCCTCTTCCCACCCATCCATCGGTAAATTCCGTACCCAAGCGGCTCATGGACATCCTGGGGGCGCTGGTGGGGCTGGGGATTACGGCGATCGCTTTTATTCCTATCGCGATCGCCATCAAGCGGTATGACGGTGGCCCTATCTTTTTCGGTCAGACTCGCTGCTCCCTCATGGGTCGACACTTTCGCATGTGGAAGTTTCGCTCTATGGTGGTGAACGCCGAGTCGCTAAAGCACCAGGTGGCCAACCAGGTGAACGGGCCACTATTCAAAAACGACTGCGATCCCAGGGTGACCCCCATTGGCTGCTTTCTGCGGCGCTCCAGCCTGGACGAACTGCCCCAGTTCTGGAACGTCCTCAAGGGCGACATGAGCTTGGTAGGTACCCGTCCGCCCACGCCCGACGAGCTAGAACGTTACGAAATTCCCCAGTGGCAGCGGCTGGACGTGAAGCCGGGGATTACCGGCGAGTGGCAGGTAAATGGGCGATCGTCTATTAAGAACTTTGAAGACGTCATCCGGCTTGACCTGCGATATCAGGAACGCTGGAGCCTCTGGTATGACATGCGGCTCATTTTGAAGACAATTCAGGTGCTGTTGAGCAGACACACGGGAGCGGTATAAAAATTGTTTTTCTTGCTACAAGTAAAGATTTCTTATTGTACTGTTGACGATAATTCACGGTTTCTTTGCCCGAATCGGCGCACTAAACGCTAACGTAAAGAGCGTGGGCTGAGTACGACTCACTCACAAGAACCAAGGCGGACAGTGTGGGGGCTCTTACTGTCCGCCTTGTTGTATTAGGGGGTTTAGGAAAACCAAGGCAGACAGAGTGGGGGATCTGCTGTCCGCCTTGTGTTTGGGGGCCTCACAAGAACCAAGACAGACAGCGTTGGGGGCTTTTGCTGTCCGCCCTGTGTGTTTGGGGGCTCTGACTATTACCTCACGAGCGGCTGTGCCAATTTCCGAAGCGATCGCCATTAAGTTTACAATCCCTGACAATTGGTGTCCGATAGAGGTATGTAAATACCGTAGGCGGGATGGATCAGCCCACTCCCATAAAATTTCCCAAAGTTGCTCAACGGCTGGATTCATGGTGACCCTCAGCCTGTGCATGATTGTAAAAAATGAGGCCGCAAACCTGCCCCGGTGCCTGGAAAGCGTGGCATCCGTGGTGGATGAGCTGCTGGTGGTTGATACGGGTTCAACGGATGGAACCGTGGCGATCGCCCAACAGTTCAACGCCCGCGTCCACACCATCGAGTGGCCCAATGATTTTGCCGTCGCCCGCAACGAGTCCCTCAAGCACGCTACCGGCGACTGGGTGCTGGTGCTGGATGCCGACGAGCGGCTGGCGGCAGATATGGGATCCCAAATTCGGCAGGCTATCCAGGGCGATCGCGCCCTGGTGGTCAACCTGGTGCGTCAGGAGATCGGGGCCGTTCAGTCTCCCTATTCCCTGGTGTCGCGCCTGTTTCGGCGACATCCCGACATCCGGTTTCATCGCCCCTACCATGCCCTAATTGACGACAGCGTGGCGGCCATTCTCCAGCGCGAACCTCAGTGGACGGTGCAGCAGCTCCCCGAAGTGGCCATTCTCCATGAGGGCTACCAGCCAGGGGCGATCGCCCAGCAAAACAAGCTCCAGCGGGCCAGGCTGGCCATGGAGCGGTTTTTGGTGCGCCACCCCGGCGACCCCTATGTGTGCAGCAAACTGGGAGCGCTTTATGTACAGCTAGGCCGCTTCGAGACGGGCATCGACCTGCTGGAGCGGGGGCTGAAATCGCAGGACGTTGATCCCCCGGTGCGCTACGAGCTGCACTACCATTTGGGCATTGCCTACAGCCGCCTCAAACATCCGGCCCAGGCGGCCCAGCACTACGAACAGGCCCTGCGCCAGCCGCTTCTGGACAAGCTGAAGCTGGGAGCTTATAACAACCTGGGCAGCTTGCGGCAGGCCGCACAGGATTTTTCGGGGGCAAAAGCGCTGTACGAGCAGGCGATCGAGATTGATCCCGGTTTTGCGATCGCCCACTACAATCTGGGCATGACCTTCAAAGCAATGGGACAGCTGGCGGAAGCCCTGGCCAGCTACCTGGCAGCCCTGGAACTCAACCCCAGCTATGCGGAAGCCTACCAGAACCTGGGTGTCGTTCTCTTCAAGCTGGGCAAAATGCCGGAGGGGGTGGCGGCCTTTAAGCAGGCGATCGCCCTCCACTATGAACAGCTCAACCCCCAGGAAGCGCAGCGGCTCCGCCAGGGGCTGTATGACATGGGATTTCGGGTTTAAGAATTGCAGGAAACGACACATCTGGTGGGGGCAAATGGCCATTTGCCCCCACACCGCGTGGCTGCATCTATGGCCCTACGGGCTAAGGTTTGAGTGTGGAACCCCCGCAGCGCGGGGGTTCCACACCTCCTGAGCGTCCTAACGCGAAAGCGTAAGGCTATACCAATAGGTCTGTTCTAACGGCTCACCTTCCAGAGGAGAAACTGCTGGGTCGGCTCGATGCTGACGTTGTTGACCCCTTCGCGGACAAACACATAATCTTTGTTCTGCCACAGGGGAATGTAGGGCACGTCTTCGCCCACGATGTCCTGCAATTCCAGGAAGTAGTCTTTGCGGGCAGCCACATCCGTTTCGGCCCGCTGCTTGGCAATCAGGTCATTTGCGGCGGGGTTGTGGTAAAAGGCGTGGTTGGCCGATTCGCTACAGAAACCCTCCGGTGCCGGGGTCTTACACTCCAGGAAGGGCTGGATGAAGGTATCGGCGTCGTAGAAGTCGGGGTACCAGTTCAGCAGGAAGGTGGGGTAAATGCCCTTTTCCAGGTTGGGCCAGGCGGTGGCCGACTCCACATCCTTTACCTGCACGTCCACCAGGCCGGGGAGCTGCTGCTCAAATGAAGCTTCCATCGTGGTGGCCACCAGGTTGCGCTGGGTGGATGCGGACGGATACCAGACTTCGATCACCAGGGGATTGGCTTCGCTGTAGCCCGATGCCTCCAGGAGTTCGCGGGCCTTTTCGGTGTTGCCGTCGCCATAGAGGTTCTTGAAGACCGGCTCATAGAGGTCGAAGCTGGTGGGGATGAGGCTGTAGAGCGGTTCGGCCTGCCCCTGGAACACTCGCTCATTTAGCAGCGGACGGTCGATCAGGGCGGCGATCGCCTGTCGCACATTTACGTCATCCAGCGGTGGCGTCTGCTGGTTCAGCATTAAATAATTAATCACCGTGGTACCCGCCTCAATTACCTCCCAGTTTCCAGAACCGGCTTCGGCTTCCAGGCTGGCAATCTGGTCGGGATCCAGGGTTTGATAGGCAATGTCCAGATCCCCAGTGCGGAAGGTGTTGTACAGGTTGGCGGGGCTGGAGAAGATCTGGATGTCATACCCATCGTTGGTGGGGCGATCGCCCCAGTAATCCTCAAACACGTCCAGCCGCACTGTATCGGGGGTCAGCTCGGCCAGCTTGTATGGCCCGGTGCCAATGAACGTATCGGGCTGGAACGATCCCTCGGCAATTTCATACTGTTCAGGGGGAATGGGCGTGACGCCCCAGAAGGTGAGCAGGGAGGTAAAGGCGGCAAAGGGGGCATTCAGGGTAATGGTCAGCTCATAGTCCCCAGTGGCCTCCACCGACGCAATCTTCTCCGCCAGCAGGAACGAGGGCCGCCCCCCGTTTTGCATGAACCGCTGGATGGAGTAGGCCATTACCTCAGCATTAAACGGGCTGCCGTCGTGGAAGGTGACGCCTTCCCGCAGGGGAATGGTGTAGGTCAGACCATCCTCGCTGATGGTGGGTAGCTCGGTGGCCAGTTGGGGGATCAGTTCGGTGCCCCCCGGTTCGTAGGTGTAGAGGCGATCGCCCATGTTGTAGAGCAAGATCCCCGGAAAAATTTCGTAGGAATCTGCCGGGTCGAGGGTGCGTACCGTTTGCGTTGTCCCCATGGTAATCCGTCCGCCGCTGGGGCTTGCGGTTTCGGCAGCGTCCCCTCCAGTTTCCTCTGCGGTGGGCGTTTGGGGGCTGGCGCAGCTCACGGTCAGGGCCAGGCAGGCGATAAATAAACCGATAAATTGGGCGAGCGATCGCCACCGTTTACGAGAAAAACCAAATCCGCTCATAGGAAATACCAACGCTTTAGAGTAAGGTGGGCTGAGATCAACGAGATCATATAGACGGGAACCCAGACGCCTCGAAACTCCTGGCCCCTTAGCTGGGAACCTTCGTCACATAATCCAGATGCCAGGCCTGAAGTAGACAACCCGTGAACCGGATGGAGGCGAATATTCGAATGTTATACACCGAACCGGACTGACACTCAATCGGCAGTGGCACCAGCGGCATCAGTTGGTAATCGATACAAGGCGCAAATGAGGGAACTATCCCCTTATTAAGATGGAATAAATTGTGCCGAAAGCTACATTTAGGGCAGAATTGAGGCAGGCTGGTGAAGGGCGATCGCTCCACAGAACCTAGAAAAAAAAGGAGAAACCCGCACTTTTCCTGGAAAATCAAACTAAGATACGATATAACTTAAGAAAGTAAATTTATGGACTTAAATGAAACTGACTTTAAAGTCGTTCAGCACCTCATGGCCCAGGGGCGAATTACCTGGTCAGAGCTAGCCGGGCTGCTAGAGCTGTCAGCTCCGGCCACCGCTGATCGGGTGCGCCGCCTCGAAGAACGACAGGTTATTACAGGTTATGCAGCTCTGGTCAATCCAGAGTTTGTGGGCTGTAGTCTGGCGGCCTTCGTCGCGGTTACCTTAGATCGCCCCAAGCATCGGGACGCCTTCCTTAAAAAGGTGCAGCTCATGCCCGAAGTGCAGGAATGCCACCACGTCACCGGCGACGATGACTATTTCCTGAAAATTCGCTGTCGCGATACCCAAGACCTGGAGCGGCTGGTCAGCGAAGAGTTGAAGAGTATCACCGGAGTGCTCAAAACCCGCACCACCATCGTGCTCTCCACCGCCAAAGAAACCCCCATGCTGCCCATCAAAAACAGTCAAGACAGCGGCTCCTAATCCAACCACTTTCCCAACCACCTAAGCTAGGTCAGCACAATTAAATTCAAGGTAGAAAACCGGGGGAGCGCCCCGCCGGGGATCCCCCGGTTTTCTGCCCTTCGTTTTTCAATGCAGTTTTACCTATGAATATTGATCTGTTTTGGCGAGGACTCGTGCTTGGCCTCTCGATTGCTGCGCCCGTTGGCCCCATCGGCGTTCTGTGTATCCGGCGCACCCTCACCGGCGGGCTGGTTAATGGCTTCCTGTCAGGCCTTGGAGCTGCTACCGCCGACGGTATCTATGGCTGTATCGCCGCCTTCGGCCTGACCTTCGTGTCCACCGTGCTGCTGGAGCAGGTATTCTGGATTCGCCTATTTGGCGGTTTATTTCTCTGCTACCTGGGGGTTGCCACCTTCCGGGCCAAACCTCCCACCGCCGATGCGGCACCGCCCTCCTTAAGTCGTACCGGCCTGCTTAGCTCCTACGCCTCCACCGTTCTGCTGACGCTAACCAACCCAGCGACCATTCTCTCCTTTATTGCGATATTTGCGGGGCTGGGACTCGCTGAAACGGACGGCAGCTATGGAACCGCTGGATTGCTTGTGGTGGGTGTCTTTTCCGGCTCTGCCCTTTGGTGGCTGATCCTCAGCAGCGGCACCAACCTACTCCGCGCCCGGTTCAATCCCAAGGGGTTGCAGTGGTTGAATCGTTTCTCTGGCATGATCCTGCTTGCCTTTGGGATCACGGCCCTGGGCCACGGTCTATTTTCATAAAACACTGCCCAGGCGGACTTCCCAGGCGGACTTCCCAGGCGGCGGTTAGGAAACGGTTAGGAAACGATAGGTTTTTTTCGCTTTGCTACATCCGGCAATTCTGAGGGGCGATCGGTAGCATAATGGGTAGTTGCCAAATCCAATGCAACAGGCGTTTGTGTCAGAACTCCCCAAAGCTCTGAGGCAAGACGAGACGACAGAAGGAGAAACCATTGGTTACAACACCCATTAAAACAACCCGATCAGAAGAAATCTTTGCCGCTGCCCAGCACCTCATGCCCGGTGGCGTTAGCTCCCCGGTGCGAGCATTCAAGTCCGTCGGCGGCAATCCCATCGTCTTTGATCGGGTAAAGGGAGCCTACATCTGGGACGTGGACGGGAATCAGTATATTGACTATGTGGGCACCTGGGGGCCAGCCATCTGCGGCCATACCCATCCTGAGGTGATTGGTGCACTGCGGGATGCCCTGGAAAAAGGCACCAGCTTCGGTGCCCCCTCCGTTTTAGAGAATGTGCTGGCCGAAATGGTCATCGATGCCGTTCCCAGCGTAGAAATGGTGCGGTTTGTTAACTCCGGTACGGAAGCTTGTATGGCGGTGCTCCGCCTCATGCGAGCCTTCACCGGACGCGATAAGGTGATCAAATTTGAAGGCTGTTACCACGGCCATGCGGACATGTTTCTGGTGAAGGCGGGGTCAGGGGTTGCAACGTTAGGACTACCCGATTCCCCCGGTGTCCCTAAGGCCGCCACCAGCAGCACTCTCACCGCTCCTTATAACGATCTGGAGGCCGTGAAAAAGCTGTTTGCCGAAAATCCTGACGAGATTGCCGGACTCATTCTGGAACCCGTCGTGGGCAACTCTGGCTTTATTCCACCCCAGCCCGGATTCCTGGAAGGGCTAAGGGAACTGACTGCCCAGCACGGTGCCCTGCTGGTGTTTGACGAGGTAATGACCGGATTTCGCATTGCCTATGGCGGTGCCCAGGAGAAATTTGGCGTCACCCCCGACCTCACGACCCTGGGCAAAGTCATCGGTGGCGGGTTGCCAGTGGGAGCTTACGGTGGCCGGAGAGACATCATGGAAATGGTGGCTCCGGCGGGGCCGATGTATCAGGCTGGAACCCTGTCGGGTAATCCCCTGGCCATGACGGCAGGGATCAAAACCCTGGAACTGCTCCAGCGGCCCGGTACTTACGAACAGCTCGATCGCATCACGAAAAAGCTGGCTGATGGGATGCTGCAAGTCGCCCAGGAAACAGGCCATGCCGCCTGCGGTGGGCAAATTAGCGCGATGTTTGGCTTCTTCTTCAACCCTGGCCCGGTTCACGACTACGAAGCAGCGAAAACGTCAGACCTGCAAAAGTTTGGCCGTTTTCACCGGGCGATGCTAGAGCATGGGATCTACCTGGCTCCCTCCCAATTTGAGGCTGGGTTCACCTCCCTGGCCCATACCGATGAAGACATCGATCGCACCCTAGAAGCCGCCCGCGATGTGATGTCTAATCTCAAATAGGGAATGCTCTTTTTGTGGAAAGAGTTTCGGCCAGCTTAAAGCATCTGTCGATCAGTGCTTGAGCAGTTTTAGCTGCATTTTCTTGGGGGTGTGTCCCCCGCCGGAGGGCGCACCCCCCAGAAAATAGTTTTGCTTAACTACTTCCAGGCTGGCCATATCTGCTGAACCGTGAGGCCTTGTGCATCCTACTGGCCCATCTGACCGTTGAGCTGCAAACCGAATACCGGACCCGTGCCATGATCCGCCATCGTTGTTCTGCCTCTGTTCTCCGGTGGGTGCTCGTCGGCCTAGCCATCACCCCCCTGTTCGCCCAGCCCGTTGCCGCCCAAACGGTGCGGCCCGACCCCGAAGAACCACCCTCTATCGCCCCTTTGCCCACCCCTACACCTACTCCCCCTCTACCTCCAATTCTGCCGCCGCCAGAGGAACTGCTGCGTCCGCCTGAGCTGGACGAGCCAGTGGAGCCACCCGCCGATATTCCTGACACCATCTTTGTAGAACGGTTTGAGGTAGTCGGTAGCACGGTTTTTAGTGAAGAAGAGTTGGCTGAGGTAACGGCCCCTTTTGAAAATCGGGAGCTTTCCTTCGCAGAGTTGCTGCAGGCCCGCGCCGCCGTCACCCAGCTCTACGTGGATAACGGCTATATCACTTCAGGGGCGTTTATCCCTCCCCAAACCCTGGAGGGGGGCGTCGTGCAAATTCAGGTGCTGGAAGGCACCCTGGAGGAGATCAACGTAGACGTGGACGGGCGGCTGGTGCCCCGCTATGTGCGCCGCCGCCTGGAGATTGCCGCCTCTGAGCCGCTGAATGTGGATAGCCTGCTGGAGGGCTTGCAGCTTTTGCAGCTCAACCCGATTATTGACACCATTTCGGCGGAACTGTCGGAGGGGGTGCGTCCTGGGACCAGCATTTTGGATGTGCAGGTTGATCAAGCGGATACGTTTCGCACTGACTTGTTTGTGAATAACGGGCGATCGCCCAGTGTGGGCAGCTTCCGGCGGGGCATCGAAATCAGCGAGGGCAACCTGTTTGGCATTGGCGACAGCATTCGCCTCGGCTATGCCAACACAGACGGCAGCGACACCTTCGACCTCAGCTACACGATTCCCGTGAACGCCCGCAACGGCACCGTCAACTTCAGCTTTGGCACCACCGACAGCGAAGTGATTGAAGACCCGTTCAACTTCCTCGATATCCAGTCCGAATCGCGGTTCTACGAACTCACCTACCGTCAGCCCATCCTGCAAACCCCCACCCGCGAGTTTGCCCTCAGCCTCACGGCCTCGCGGCGGGAGAGCAGCAGCGAATTTCTAGAAGATCTACTGGGGGAGCCGATTCCCTTCCCCTCTCTGGGGGCCGACGAGGATGGCAACACCCGCGTCTCGGCACTGCGCTTCGCCCAGGAGTGGACCCAGCAGGGCAGTCGTCAGGTGATTGCGGCGCGATCGCAGTTCAGCATCGGCCTGGACGCCTTTGACTCCACCGTGAACGAAGTCGGCCCCGACAGCCGCTTTTTTGCCTGGCGGGGGCAGGCCCAGTGGGTGAGGCTGCTGGCAGAGGACACCCTGTTCCTGGTGCGGGGGGATATCCAGCTCGCGGACAATTCCCTGGTGCCCCTGGAGCAGTTTGGCCTGGGGGGGCAGCAGACGGTGCGGGGCTATCGGCAGGATGAGCTGCTCACGGACAATGGCGTGCTGTTTTCTAGCGAGGTGCGCATTCCCATCGCCCGCTTCCGCCGCATTGATGGCCTGCTGCAAATCGTGCCCTTCTTCGACGTGGGTAAGGGCTGGAACCTGGATGCCCCCGACCCCGACCCCAGCACCCTGGCCTCTTTGGGCGTCGGATTGCTCTGGCAGTTGAGCGATCGCATCACCGCCCGATTTGACTATGGGATTCCCCTGATTGACACCGATACCGAAGGAGATTCCCTCCAGGAAGACGGCTTTTATTTCTCGGTGGTGGTGTCTCCTTTTTAGGCGATCGCTGCCACCCTGCGGCTTGGGGGGTGGCAGCAAGTTGTCTCCGTACGACTCCGTCAAGTAATGATCGATTTGATACAAAAGTGGGAACCCTGGTGATAGCTCCTCGTCTTCAGACTGGGACAACCTGCGCGCCTGGAAATCGCATCTACCGTACAAAGAAGGTAGCCGTAGGCAACTGAGACTTACCTGCTTCCCCAGGCACTTCAGTATTTTTTGAGCTGAACTGTATGAATTGAAACGCGCCTCACTTCAGGTTCTGCAGCAACCTGTAGCAATTTGGGCATCTTCAGCACTGATTTGAAGACTGACCAGCATTTTGGGAATTTAAAATCCCAACCGGGGTTTTCGCAGAGGCCCTGGTCGGTCAACAGATGCCGTGAATCTGATCTCTTGCTGTGGACAAGCGCCTCCCTGGAGTGATGCTGGCCAACTCGCCCCCGTCTCCATCCCTATCCCGTTCCTACTTCGGAGAGTCAGCTATGTCTACGATTACTGTGACCAGCGCCGCCAACAGCGGGGCCGGATCGCTGCGCGACGCGATCGCCCGTGCGCAAAGTGGCGACACCATTACCTTTTCCGCCGCCCTGGCCAATCAAACGATTCGCCTAGCCGAGCCGCTGGTGATTGGCCCCGGCCAGCACCTCACCATTAACGGCAGCGCCGCCGCTGGCCTGACCCTCAGCGGCAATCTCACTACCCGCATTTTCACGGTCAACTCCAACCAGGACTTTCCGGCCAGCCTGACGCTCCAGAATCTTACCCTGGCGGATGGCTACACAGCGGAGCGGGGCGGCGCAATTCACATTACCCACCGGGGTGGGGCAACGGTGGAAAACGTGACGTTCCGCAACAACACGGCGGATCAGGGCGGTGGGGCCATCTACAGCGCCTGGGAAACCAACCTCGCGGTCACCGACAGCCGGTTTGACGGAAACACCGCTGTCGCAGGCAACGACGAGCGGGGGGCAGGGGCGATCGCCTTTGTCAGCCCTGGAAACCTCACTGTCACCGACAGCACCTTCACCAACAACCGGGGCATCAACGGTGCCGCCATCAACAGCCTCAACGGCAATCTCACCATTGAGCGATCGTCCTTTATCAACAACAGCACAACGGCGGCGGTCTACGACACGGGTAACCCCAATCCCTTCCTGCGGGGCTATGGAGGGGCGGTCTACACCGATCGCGCCAGCACCAGCAGCGATGCCACCTCGGGTACCATTCTGATTCGAAACAGCCTGTTCAGCGGTAACACCGGGCGGGGTGAAGGGGGAGCCGTCTACCTCTATACCGGCACCCAGGATCGGGTGGTGATTGAGGGCAGCGAGTTTCGCGACAATGCGGTGATGCCGCTCCCCAATGGGGGCAATGGGGGCAACGGGGGGGCGATCGCGCAGATGAACAACGGCCTCAACCAGGGGTTCACCCTCCGCGACACCCGCTTTGTGAACAACACTGCCGCCAGCCAGGGCGGTGGCATCTGGGTGATGGATGCCCCGACCACGATTACCAACAGCACCTTTTCGGGCAACCGAACGACCGGCACCAGCGCCAGCAGCGTGGGCGGCGGCATGGCCCTCTATGCTCCCACTACCATTGAAAATTCCACCCTCGCTAATAACCATGCGGGCTGGGTCGGAGGCGCAATTTCCGCCAGTGGTGATGACTCGGTGCAGGTTCGCAACACAATCTTCTACAACAACACGGCTGACAACGGCACGAATGACTGGGGCATCCAGCAGCACACCAACCGGGAGCTGACCGACCTGGGGGGCAACTACCAGTATCCCCCTAAGGCCACTACTAACTGGAACGACTACAACGCTACCGCCACCATCGAAACCGGTATTGATCCGCAGCTCAGCGCCCTCCAGCCCGACGGCACGTATCAGGTGGGCAACTCCACCATCACTGGAGCCGGAGCCACCAGCACGGGCGGCAGCGTGGGGAGTCCCAGTACGGGGGGAACCGGCGGCAGTTCTGGGTCAGGCTCCGGGGCAGGTACCGGATCTGGCTCTGAGATAACATCTCCAACGGGCGATTCGACCACAAACATCAACTTCATCAACCAAGTTCTGCAGCTTACCAACCAGTTCCGGGCTGAGAACGGTGTGCCGCCCCTGGCCCTCAACACCCTGCTGAACAGTGCTGCCCAGAACCACTCCCAAAATATGGCCCAGCAAGACTTTTTCAGCCATACGGGGGCAGATGGTTCATCTCTGGCCAATCGAGTGACGGCGGTGGGGTATGAGTATCAGTCAGTCGGTGAAAATATTGCGGCTGGACAGTCCATACCCCAATCCGTAGTTGAAGCCTGGATCAATAGCCCCGGCCATCGGGCCAACTTGCTGAACTCGAACTATACCGAAATTGGCATCGGCTATGAGTTTCTGGCAAATGACACCGGCAACGTCAACTATCGACATTACTGGACGCAGGTGTTCGGTCTGGCTAGCGGTGCTAACTCTGGCTCCGGTAGCTCCACCGGTGGTACCACGGGCGAGACACCAACGGGTGGCAACTCAACCGGCGGCAATTCGACCGGTGGGAATTCAACCGGCGGGAATTCAACCGGCGGGAATTCAACCGGTGGCAACTCGACGGGCGGGAATTCAGCTGGCGAGACTCCCAACAGTGAAAATTCGACCAATCGCCCTCCAGAACCTTCACCAGAACCTTCAGAAAACAACACAACAGGCAGCAATACCGGGGGGAACGACGACGCCAATGGCTCCCCGTCGCCCGCTCCTGGAGGATCTGGAGCAAACGGGGCCGAACCATCCCCAGCGGACTCCCCAACAGAAGATGAAACTGGAGCAGGGGAGGCTCCCGACTCTGGCGACCCACCGCCCATTCCGTCCATCTTGATTCCCCTGGATGACGTCTTTATGGAAGGTACCCGCAGCGCCGACCGGATGCAGGGTAATAGCACTGCTCAAACTTTCAAAGGGCTGGCGGGGGAAGATGTCATCAAAGCGGCAGCCGGTAACGATCGCCTGTACGGCGGTAAAGATGGTGATCAGCTCTTTGGGGGCGTTGGGGAGGACGAAATTTATGGCCGCAGCGGCAATGACGCCCTGCATGGTGATACGGGCGCAGACGTGATCCGGGGGGGAAGCGGGCAGGATACGGTGAAAGCGGGGGCAGGAGACGACCAAGTTTTTGGCGGTAAGGACAATGACCGCCTCTGGGGCGAAGACGGCAACGACCAGATTAATGGAGGTACCGGACGCGATCGCCTCTGGGGCAATAGCGGCAACGACGCTTTGAAGGGACGATCGGGGGGCGATCGCCTCGATGGCGGCACCGGCAACGATGTTTTGGACGGAGGCGGGGGGCGCGATCGGCTCATTGGGGTTGACATCCAGTCGTCGCGACCGGGCCAGGGCGAGGTGGATGTGCTGTCTGGAGGTGCGGGGGCGGATGTCTTTGTTCTAGGCAAACGGGCAGGCAGCTTTTACAACGATGGCGACCCATTGACGGAGGGCGCAGCGGACTATGCGCTGATCAGGGACTTTGCGCCGGATGAGGGCGATCGCCTGCTGCTCCACGGAGATACCTCCCGATACCAGGTGGGTTCTGCCCCCAGCGGTGCCCCCGATGGCACGGCCCTCTTCTGGGTAGACAACGGCCAAAATGAGCTGGTCGCGATCGTCCAGGGAACCAATACCCTCGACCTGGAGCGCAGCGCCATTTTTGTCTAAGCGTCTGGTCATAAATCTATCGTCGGAGGGCGCACCCCGACGATAGATTCGTTGGTTTGAGTGTCCTAGCGCGAAAGCGTAGGGCTATGCCGAAACGGTCGCTTTACGGCTGGGCAATTTCGTGGGCCGCCTGCATAAGCTGGCCCGCGTCGCTGTGGCTGGCCAGGGTCTCTTTGGGGCGATCGCCCGTGAGCTGCACCGTACGCTTTTGCCCATTAGCTTCCAGCTCGAACTGAATGGGAATATCTGGCAGATATTGCCGCACAGTTTCATAAAAGTCTGCTAGCCGATCCAGGGGGACGGTGGCAAACAAAATTTCTACCAGCAGATTGTCCCCCATCAGCCCCGTCTCGGTTTGGGAGCTGTAAAGCCGCTGCACGTAGCTTGCCTCATCGGTGTTTCGCAATAGTTTATAAAGATCTTGCGTTTGCCGTTCCCGCTGATCGGCTGGCACGTTAGGAACCGCATTCCGCCAGTCAATAATGAGTTTTAGAGATGGGGTTGGCATGGATGGACTCACACAGAGTTCAGTCTTCTACTTTAAGCAGATTCGAGAGAATTTGCAGCGATTTGGATGAGCGGCTACCGACTTCGAAAGCGGAAGAAATCCTCCTGGAAGCTTCAGCGCCCTGTTCACAGTGATGGACTGATGCCGTTTACTTATTGCAAACAAAGTAAATTAAATCTACCGCTCCAGGCCCGGTAAATGAGAACCCGCTCCCTTAGCAATAATAAGTAGTTAAACAAAATTATTTTCTTGAGGTGTGCGCCGCCGCCGGGAGCGCACATCCCATAGGATGCAATTAGTTGTGCTTGAGCACATCGCTGTATATCCAATTTCTACCCATTTCGTGCGATAGCTAACCGAATTTTTTGGGGCACCTCAGACATAGTAAGTTTAGGCGATCGCCCCATAGATAAAAAACGTTGTGCGATCGCCCAAATCTAGTATGCGATCTGCCTTTTGGCTTCTATCTGGCGATAGATAAACGGGCGATCTTCTGCCTGAAACAGCCATTTATTACGGCAGAACGATGTTTGTTTTTTCATCTTCTCTTAAGGTTGAACCTAGAAGATAGGTAAAAGCACCGGATCAAAACAAAGTTCCCTTACTGGGGTTGCTGTTAAGGCGCAATCCAGTCAGCGGCCCAATTAATGACCTGATTAAAAAACTCTGGCATTCACTTCAAGTGCAGCCAAACCTTTTTAAGGGGTTCCTATCTACAAACCCCGTTCTGTTTCAACTACCTCGATTGCATTCTCATACATTCGTCTACTTTCATCGAAGGAGAAAAATACCATGACTCGTTGCTTAATTGCCCTGGCTTCTGCCCTTGGTCTAACGCTGGCTGGCGGTGGCGTTGCCGCCCAATCCATCAATCCATCTGACTCATTTGCTCCGTCGGAACCAGCCAGCGATATCGAGACAGGCGATCGCCCCAGTCTGGAACCCGTGGACGGCGGCCTGGACGGCGACAGTACCGACCTGCAGACCGAACCGGCTGGCATTTCTTCCCCCAGTCTGTCTCGTCCTGTAGAAGTTACAGAAAATCGCGATCGCCTCTCTGAAGTGGCGGAAGAACTCCAGTTTTATGACTTTGATGCCACCATCGACCTCAATTCCGAAGCTTACTCTTCTCCAGGGCCAGCGGAGCCGAGTCGGGTGCAGTTTATCCTTGAATAGGTGCACATTTGTCACCTTTTGTCAAGGAGTGTTGCAACCTTCTGGAAGCGGGCGTTGGGGTCTGAAGTCCTGATTAGACAACCTTACACATTCGTATAGGAGAATCTAATGTTTCCAACCCCCACGCCCGACCTGATCGATGGTCTGATCGTCGTCGTCGCCATCAGCTTGGCCAGCAGCATTTTCTGCCCCCTCTTTTGCTGGGTGCTCAGTTGGGGATATCGTACCCCTGCCAGGCTGGAAAGGTAGCTTTGGGCTGTCAGGCCAACTGCTCGGGCTTCCGCAGGCAGGCCGCTAACCAGGGGCGAAAGTGAGTCAGGTCAGGGGTTGCTTGCCCCGGCACTTTTGCCTGCTCATCCCAACGCCGCAACTGCACCGCATCGGCGGCGAACGGTTGCTGGATAAATGCCGTCGCCTCATCTGGAGAGTAGGTGCCGCCCTGCAACTCTAAACTGTGCTGCGACGCCGGAGACAGGGAACCCCAGTAGGCTGGGTCGGTGGCACAGAGGTAGCGCTTGGCCTGAACATGGAGGCGAATGGGTTCGGTCACCTCTGAACCAAACAGGTGTTTGAGAAACGGGACGGCGCGATATTCATGGCGATCGTCCTGATTGGCATTTTCATCCCCATGGGGATAGAGCAAGTGCCCCATGTCGTGCAGCAGACATGCGGTCACCAGCGCCGGAGACACCGAAGCGCCACCGGATTGATGGGCTGCTTCCGCCAGGGCCGCACACTGGAGGGCATGGGCAAGCTGGGTCACGGCTTCACTGCCATAGCGTGTCGAGCCGCGATCGGCGAGGATTTGCAAAACGTCATCAAGGGTCGGCTTCATGGCAAACGCAAAATAATGTAGTCAGAACAACACACAAACCATGTCCTACTATCCTCCCTAAAAGGATATCTCCCCAATCCCAAATCCAAAACCCCAAATCTAAAATCCCAAATCCCAAATCTAAAATCCCAAATCCCAAATCCCCTCCCCCCATTGGTCACCGTCGCAACAATTTAGTATCGAAAGCATTAGGATAATGGAGAGCTGTTGAGAATGGATGCTCTGGCCTAATGATCTTGCGATCGCCCACCCATCAATTCACTCCCCTCACCCTGGCTATCTGCCTGCTGCTGACTACCGCCTGCAATACCGGGCCATCCTCGTCAGAGTCGGCCTCCCCCGAATCCGCCACCGACACCGCCGCCGCGCCCGATGCAGATAGCCGCATTCTTCGCCTGCTCTACTGGCAGGCTCCCACCATTTTGAATCCCCACCTTTCGACAGGCATCAAAGACGCAGAGGCCAGCCGCATCACCCTGGAACCGCTGGCCAGCTTTGATAAGGACAACAACCTGGTGCCGTTCCTGGCGGCGGAAGAACCCACCCTGGAGAATGGAGGACTGTCCGAAGATGGCCGCACCGTCACCTGGAAGCTCAAGGAAGGGGTGGCCTGGTCAGACGGGACGCCGTTTACGGCGGCGGACGTGGTGTTTACCTATAACTTCCTCACCAATCCCGAGGTGGGAGCCACCACCGCCAGCGACTATGAAACCATTGAAAGTGTAGAGGCCCTGGACGACCACACCGTCCGCGTGACCTTTAAGGAACCCAATCCCGCCTGGTTTCTCGTCTTTGTGGGGCCAGGCGGCATGATTTTGCCCCAGCATATTTTCGAAAACTACAACGGGGCAAACGTGCGGCAAGCACCGGGGAACCTCATGCCCGTAGGTACGGGGCCGTATCGGGTGGTGGAGTTTAAGCCGGGGGATGTCATCGTGTATGAGCGCAACCCCAACTATCGGGACGCGGAGGCGATCGCCTTTGACCGCATCGAGCTAAAGGGCGGCGGCGATGCCACCTCAGCGGCAAGGGCCGTTCTGCAAACCGGCGACGCCGACTTCGCCTACAACCTCCAGGTAGAGGCCCAGGTGCTCAGTCAGCTAAAGGGCACGGGGCAGGTGCTTTCCCTCTATGGCGCACTGATGGAGCGGCTGCTGCTGAATCAGACCGACCCTAACCAGCAAACCGCCGATGGAGCTAAATCCACCCTCCAGTTTGCCCATCCCTTTTTGACCGACCCCCAGGTGCGGCAGGCAATTAACCTGGCGATCGACCGCGACACCATTGCCACCCAGCTCTATGGCCCCACGGGCAAAGCCACGGCCAATGTGGTGGTTGCTCCTGAGCAGTTTGTATCCCCCAACACGGCCTACGAGTTTAACCCCGACGCTGCCGCCCAGCTTCTCGACCAGGCCGGTTGGGTAGACTCCAACGGTAACGGCATCCGCGACAAAAACGGGGTGGAAATGCAGATGGTGTTTCAAACCTCGGTAAACCCGCTGCGGCAAAAGACCCAGGAGATTATCAAGCAAAACCTGGAGGCGATCGGCATGGCGGTGGAGCTAAAAAGCATCGACGCCAGCATCTTTTTCTCTGGTGATCCAGCCAATGCCGACACGACGGAGAAGTTTCAGGCCGATCTGCAGATGTACACCACGGGCAACAACAATCCCGATCCGGGGGACTACCTGCAAGCCTTTACCTGCAGAGAAATTCCCCAACCCGATAACAACTGGCTGGGCTATAATGCTGCCCGCTACTGCAATCCCAAATACGACGCCCTCTGGCAACAGTCCTCGATAGAGCTAGACCCCACAAAGCGCCAGGAACTGTTTGTGCAGATGAACGACATGCTGGTGGAAGATGCGGTGATTTTGCCCCTGGTGCATCGGGCGGAGGTGGTGGGGGTGAGCGATCGCCTCTCTGGTGTCGAACTCACCCCCTGGGAGCAATACACCTGGAACATTGCCGACTGGCGTAAGGACTGATGCCCCGATACCTGCTCAAGCGGCTGCTCACGGCCATTCCCACCCTGCTGGCCATCAGTCTGGTGGTTTTTCTGGTGCTGGCCCTGGCTCCCGGCGACCCGCTGGCGGAACTGGGGAGCAATCCTTCGATTTCGGAAGAGGTGCGAGAGAATATCCGTCGCGCCTTTGGTCTGGATCAGCCGCTGCATGTTCGCTATGTCAAATGGATTGGCTCCTTCGTGCGGGGCGACTTTGGCTACTCCTTCACCAGCCGCAGTCCGGTGAGTGAGCTGATTCTGCAACGGCTGCCCACCACCCTCTGGGTCGTCGGCACCGCCTACCTGATTAGCCTCAGCCTCGCCCTGCCCCTGGGCATTCTGTCGGCCCTCAAACGTCAGTCTGCCCTGGATCAGGCGCTAACCACCGTGGCTTTCTTTGGCATTTCCCTGCCGCCCTTCTTTACGGGACTGCTGTTTATCATTATTTTCAGCGTGCAGTTGGACTGGTTCCCGTTCATCTACGACAGCACGCTGGTGGTGAATAGCTGGGAAACGTTTCTCGCCCAAATTCGCCAGTCCGTGCTGCCGATCGCCGTTCTCGTTTTATTTCAAACGGCAGTCCTCATGCGCTTTATCCGTGCTTCCATCCTGGAGCAGCTCAGCCAGGACTATGTGCGTACCGCCTATGCCAAGGGTCTGCGCCAGTCGGGGGTGATCTCCCACCACGTCCTCCGCAACGCCATGATTCCGGTGGTGACACTGGTGGCTTTGGACATTCCCACCCTGTTTACGGGGGCACTGGTGACGGAGCAGGTGTTTCGGGTTCCCGGCATTGGGGCATTGCTGATTGACTCGATTTTTCGCAATGATACGCCGGTGGTGCTGGCAGTCACGTTTGTGTATGCCGTTCTGGTGGTGGCCTTTAACCTGATTGCCGATCTGCTCTATGCGTGGCTCGACCCACGGGTACAGCTTTAGAAGAAGAATTGGTGCGATCGCCCTCACCCCACAGCCGTCTTCCGCAACAGCAGACTGAGGGCAATGCCACCCACTAAACCGACCACACCCCAGGCTATGACCAGACCCACGACTTCGCTGGCAAACAGGTTCGTGACTTGGCGGAGCACTCCGGCGATCGCCCATCCTGCGCCCAGCCCAACTATCCAAGCCCCCGCATTCAACGCAATCCAGCAGGGGGAAAACTTGGGTGCGGTATGCCTCAGAGCGAACCACTGGGCAAATCCGGTTAGCAGACCGATTTTGAGGCCAGCGATCGCCCCATAGATCAGCCGGAGAATCGGAGCCGTGAGGCCCGCCGGGGCAAACCAACCAACCACGCCGATGGTGCTGGCCCCCGCAATGCCCCAGGCGATGGTATTTGCCCCTAGCCACCAGACCCCGCCTAGCCGATACCGCATCAGCAGGAAAGCCTGGAGCAGCCCCACCATGCCGCCGCCCCAGATGCCCTGCCATAGACCTAAATCAGTGCGTTCGCCAATGGTTAGAACCGATAGGCTGAGGCAAAAGCTGAGGAG
>JAYKGU010000299.1:0-6814 GCA_035285585.1 Synechococcales cyanobacterium | reverse complement strand
CGATTTACCGGAACCTGAAGGGCCAATGACCGCGAGAAAGCGATTTTGGCTGAGGCGATCGAGCAAGGCCCGAACGGCCTGATCTCGACCGAAGAAATAGCTTGCCTGGTCTCGCTCAAAAGGCTTTAAGCCTATGTAGGGATTGGTGGGATTAAATGGGTGAACAGCGGGTTCTGAACTTTCGGACTGCTGTGGGTATCGAACCAGCGTAATCATCCGTCCCCAGCCAAGGCGAATGGGTTCCTGGCGAGAATTTTGCAGTTCATTGCCCACCACATCAAACAGGCGATCGCCACTCACCCGGCCACTTCTGGGCGATGCATTGTTGGGGGATAGTCCTTTCAGCACCGCATCCGTGAGTAAACTGTACTCCTCACCTTCGTAAGCCTTACTGGAACTGCGGCAGGCGGTAATTAGGTAGTAGTCACGCTGATAGCCGAAGGCGGTCACATCTCGACGCACCATGCTACTTTCTAAAAATGCGCCAGCGTTGCAGCAGTCTAAAATCACGACCAGGCTATTGAACGTATAGCGATTAATTAAGTTGTTCAAACCAAAGAGAGAAATGCCATTTTTCTCTGCAATGATCTGCCCTGTGATATTTTGCTCGACCTGGCAATCGGAGGGAGCGAGATAGCCTTCTCGGGCTTGGGAGAGTTGGTCGAGCCTGGTGAACCCATGCCCACTGTAGTAAATCAGTACGTCGCTGCCGTCCGCGTCTTGTAGAAATTGCTGAATTTCCCTGACCAGAGTTTCGTTCAGGAGCGGTTTGCGGATTACCTTGCCCAGATCTTTCTGCCCAGCTTCTCGACGGAAGGGCAACCGCTTTACCTGGTTGAAGTCGCCGTGTTGATCGAGAATATCGGCGATCGCATTTGCGTTGTGAACGGGGGTTTCTAGACTCTTAAAGGAACCTGTATACTCAGTAATGCCAATAATCAGAGCGTAACGAGCCATATCGGTAGATACAGAGAAGACTATTAAACGCTCTTAAGCTAACCGATGTATGCAAGAGGTTCTGTAAACTAAACAAAAATTTGCTAAAAGCCCAAATTTTACGGAGGCGGTTTGAATGTCTGACGTAAAGCGGTTTCAGTTCGAAGACAATGGGGAAGCATTCGAAATTTTTATTGAAGCTAAATCATCTCCTGAAATTCCTGTGTTCTCCGGAGATGACGACGATCCAGGCGGCATGGGTGGTGTGAATGATATCAGCGTCAAAATGCGGCAAGCACAAAATATGATTCGAGGATATACCTTATATGCCCTGAGTGCCTTCAAAAACTTAGGGGATGTCAACGTAGAAGAAATTAGTCTTAAATTCGGTTTGAAAATTGGCGGCAAAACCGGCATCCCCTACATCACAGAAGGTTCCGCTGATTGCAATCTGGAAGTTTCAGTGAAGTGTGTATTTCCAAGCCGAGATAATAAGCTTTGAGGCAAGATTTGTTGGCGGCAACAAGATTAGCGCTCACGATCAAAGCTTTGAGATGCTCATGAATTAAGCTGATTTTGCAGCGCTTCAATTTCCTGCTGGAGCTGCTTCAGGGTTTGATACATCTCCGGCAGGCGCTGTTGCAGGGCAGATTGGCGTAGCCACTGGCGATGGGGCACGGTGGGGTGGCCCGATACCACCTGACCAGAAGCGACATCCTGGATGATGCCTGCCCGCGCCGTGGCTGTGGTGCCGCTGCCGATGGTCACCTGGTTAGCAATGCCCACCTGTCCAGCGAGAATGGTGCGATCGCCCACCGTTACGCCCCCCGCCAGCCCCACCTGGGAGGCAAAGGCGCACCCCTGGCCGACTTCACAGCCATGCCCAATCTGTACCAGGTTATCAATCTTGGTGTGGGCTTTGATGCGGGTTTCCCCCACCGCTGGGCGATCGATGGTAGTGTTGCAGCCCACCTCCACACCGGTTTCCAGCACCGTGATGCCCGACTGCTCCATCTTCACCCAGCCCTCGCGGGTGGGCACAAAGCCAAACCCCTCGGAGCCAACTACCGCTCCGCTATGTATAACACAGTCCGTTCCAACCACGGCTCGTTCATGGATAACACAGTGGGCATGGAGAATGGCGCGATCGCCAATCTGCGCCCCCGGATACACCACCACCTGGGGATGGATGCACACCTGATCTCCCAGCACCACATCGGGCTGAATTACCGCATAGGCTCCAATGGACACCTCCCTGCCAACCTGAACGCTGGGATGAACCACGGCGGTAGGATGGATGCCTGGCTCTGGGCGAAAGGGTTGATAGAAGAGGGCGATCGCCTGGGCAAAGGCCAGTCGCGGATAGGGAACGCTCAGCCAGGCCAGTCCCCGATCGGCGGCAGCCTGCTGGAGGGCGGCGGCTTCGGGAAGGATGAGGGCGATCGCCCCAGTCTCAGCAATGTACTTGGCGAATTTTGGCCCTTCCACGTAGCTGATGGTATTCGGAGGGGCGTCCCGCAGGTCGGCTGGGCCGCCAATCTCTGGGTCGTGATCCGGACGGCAAGATAGACTGCTCTTGGTGGCTTTGAGACGCTGGGCAAGCTGGCTGAATTTCATGGGAATGGTATTTTCGAGGAATTTACCCGTGAGGTGCGTTCACAAGAGTCTATCAGCAGAGGAGTCGAGTTTGCATGAGCGAACGTGGCCTGGGGGTAGGGCGATCGCGCTACCAATTGAGCGAGTGGCTAGGAATCTACTACTCTAGCTGAGACCACCCTTCGTTTTCCCCTTCTTCCCCGAAGTTAAGGACAGCATAGAGAACAAGTATATTAAAGATCAATCCAGCAACTCCTCTTTTTGGGTCTACGTAGTCAAACAGGCGATCTACCATAAAAACCGCAACGGCACTACCCACATAGCCCCAAAAACCCCATTTCTTCCAATTGAAAAGAGCAACGCACCAGATGACATTGAAAATGCTGTGAACAAACCCGATGAACAAATACCATTCTGGAAGGCCATTCTTCTGGATAGCTCGATCGATGGCAACTTGAAGCTCTGGGCTATCTAATAATTGACCTTCAGAAAAGATGACTAGAAATATGAATGCCACAAATAAATTCACCAATATCAGGCCGCTCAGCCAGATCGTTAACCCAGGGTGGCGCTTCTTCTGAGCCATTGCCTCATCTCCAAACGATGTTTGCCTCTAAATATTGCCTCTGAGGTGAGCTAGCCTATGCTGTTTACAAGTAGAACTGCATTGAAAAACGAAGGTTAGAAAACCGGGGCGCTCCCCCGGTTTTCTAACATGAATTTAATTGTGCTGACCTACTTAGTGCAATATATTTGTTTGGAGAAAAAGTTGGGCAAGGCGATCGCCAATGAGATATTCTGAGCCGTTAGCTATTAGCTGTGCTGGCAATAAATCACTGGGGCGATCGCCCACGCCTAACCAACCAGCATCGGTTGCACTGTGCTTGGTGTCACTGTCGGAACATCACCTTGGGAATTACTTGCCTCTTAGCAACGGACGTGGGCGATCGCTTTAAGGCGTACCGTGTCCTACCGTCCCACTGATCTTGTCCGCTTTAGATGGGAACCCAGGAATTGCAATCTGGAATTTCTCTGGCAAGCGAATCTGCCTGATCTGCCTTTTGTGCTGAACGGCTCAACCGCTGGCAAGATCTGACTTAATGCAGAGTTTCGATCGGTGCCAATTTAACCTATGGGGGTGGCCCCTGGCGGCGATTCAGTGCCGATAGCCTGACACTGGTTGCTGGATAAGATTCAATGGTGGCGATCGCGACGATGCAGATCCCGCAGATAAGTATCTGGACATCTATAAAGGAAGTGGGGTGCGCGCCTCGCCACCGGTGGACGCACCCCACCATAGCGTCATTTATTTATGGCTACCTGCTTATATGGCTACCTGCTTAACTTTACTGCTACGGCCAGGCAGCGCTATCGCTACAAAAAGCTATAGCCTCAGTGTGATTTTAATGATATCCGCTTGAGTGCTATACTGGCCGCTAACGGAATAAATTTTGTAGGGCGTATAGGCTAAGGATTTTCAGGCATGTCAGCAGCGGCAGTTACAGATTCCAGCTTCAAGCAAGAAGTTCTCGAGAGCACTGTTCCGGTTCTGGTCGATTTCTGGGCACCCTGGTGTGGTCCCTGCCGGATGGTTGCCCCTGTTGTAGAAGAAATTGCGGCACAGTACGAAGGCCAGGTTAAAGTCGTCAAGGTCAATACCGACGAAAACCCCAGCGTTGCTAGCCAGTATGGCATTCGCAGTATTCCCACTCTGATGATTTTCAAAGAGGGTCAACGGGTTGATATGGTTGTTGGCGCGGTGCCCAAGACCACCCTTGTCAACACCCTCTCCAAGTACATTTCTTAAGCTTTTCTGATTATTCAATTGCTTGTTGGGGCCGCCAGATAACTTCCGGGCGGCTTTTCCCTTAAGGCGCTTACGAATTCACGAACCGAGCGGTGTCGCCAGGGACGCTCTAAGACGGGCGGTTCACAGGTAACGTGTGGTCAGCAAATACGATTCGTAATAACTTTGGGGCTTCATCGACAAAATCTAGCTAGAATAGGGTGCTGTCAGTATTGAGAGATTCATGACTGCTCCATCTTCACTGTCTCACTCGCTTGAGTCTCTGCGAAAAGAGGTCAATGACCTCATTAGCCAGTTACCCTCCATGCCCCATGGCAGCGTGATTCAGCAGGCGCTGATGACGTTAATCCGCATGGCCGAGGTGGAAGCGGATCGGCTAGATTGGAAAATTCTGAACTATGCGATGCGAGACATGGAGCGGGCATTCCGGGTGTTTTATCCCTACCGCCATGTTCGCAAGATCACAATTTTTGGGTCGGCTCGCATTGCGCCTGACACAACCGAGTATCAGATGGCCGCCGAATTTGCGCGACGCATTGTTCAGCGGGGCTTTATGGTGATGACCGGTGCGGGCGGCGGCATTATGCAGGCCGGGAACGAGGGGGCGGGGGCTGCCCATTCCTTTGGGTTAAACATCCAGCTTCCCTTCGAGCAGGGTTCTAACTCATTTATTGAGGGCGATCGCAAGCTAATTAACTTTAAATACTTCTTTACGCGCAAACTGTTCTTCCTGCGGGAAACGGACGCCCTGGCCCTCTTCCCTGGGGGGTTTGGGACGCAAGACGAAGCGTTTGAGTGCCTCACCCTGATTCAAACGGGTAAGTCGGAACCCATGCCCCTGGTGCTAATTGACGAGCCGGGGCACAACTACTGGCGCAACTGGGATACCTATATCCGCGAAAATCTTCTAGGTTCTGGGTTGATCAGCCCTGACGACCCCTACATCTACACCATCACCGATAATATTGATGAAGCCTGTGAAGCCATCACTAGCTTTTACCGGGTGTTTCACTCCAGTCGTTATGTGGGCGATCGCCTGATTATCCGTCTCCGCAGTGAGCTATCAGACGCAGCGGTTGAGTCTTTAAACGATCAGTTCCAGGACATTTTGATCACAGGCCGCATCACCAAAAGCCAAGCCCTTCCCGAGGAAACGGAAGAAGAAATTGCTACCCTACCGCGTCTGGCCCTGGCTTTTAACCAGAAAGACTACGGTCGGCTATGTCAACTCATCCGCACCATCAACAGCCTGGAAACTGCCCAGCCGGTTGCGGTGCATCCAGAGCAGAAGTAGCGTTACCCATTCACCCATCGACCCGCCTAAAGCCACATTTCCACGTGGGGAATTCCAGCTTCATCGAACTGGTCGCCCCGCTGGCGAAAGCCGAGTCGCTCGTAAAATGCCTGGGCCTGGATTTGGGCATTGATTTTAATGTCAGGAATTCCCTTGTTGTGGAGGTGGGCGATCGCCACTTCCATTATTTGCCTGCCGATACCGCAGCCCCGGTAGTCGGCCAGTACGGCTACCCGCTCAATTTTAGCGAGGCGATCGCCCAGAAATCGGATGCGGGCGGTGCCGATGGGCGTCCCGGCCCAGTAAGCCACCAGGTGGGTCGCCGCCTCATCCTGACCGTCAAACTCCAGGGCAGGATCAACGCCCTGCTCGACCTGGAACACCGCCGAGCGGATGGCCTGGATAACCTCCAGGGCTTCGGCATAGGTGACAATGTGGATGGACAGTGGGGCTGGGTTAGATTCGACCATTGATTCAAGCGAGTTCTGCGGAAAATCCATCGCACCAAGCCTCTGACCCCCATTCAGCGACCATCCTTCGGGGGTGGCGTGGCGAGGAATCCCCGCGCTTTTAGGCCGGGGAGGATGTCAACTACTTAATCCACCAGCGGATGATGCTGGTCAGGCAAACCATTTGGTAGTATTTTACAGAAGTAATACTAAGAATAATTAAGAGTCATGTTTCGCGTCCGATCTGTATTATCCGTAGTTATAGCCGCGATCGCCATTTTCATCGTGAGCTGCAGCAGTCCTCCCCAGGCGGCCACTGGCCCCCTCTACAGCGACCTGCAGATTGAGCGGATTCAGAGCTACACGGCAGATCTACAAATTCTGCGCGATCGCATTACTGAGATTCCCAGCCTGGTCACCCGTCGTCAGTGGACAGATGTGCAAAACCTGATTCACGGGCCACTGGGAGAACTGCGGGTGAAGATGGTATCTATTACCCGTAATTTAGAAGCTGATTTGCAGGATGAGGCTCGGTCGATGGCGCGCGACGTGTTTGATCACCTGGTGGACATCGACCAGGCTGCCGTTGCCCAGGACACCAATAAAGCGTTAGCCAACTATAACAATACCCTGGAAGACTTTGATCGGTTTTTACAACTGCTTCCTGACTTCTCTGGGCCAGGGGCCGTGGATGCGGCGTAAGAAATCTGGGCACTGGTTTGGTGATGCATA
>JAYKGU010000298.1:0-24013 GCA_035285585.1 Synechococcales cyanobacterium | reverse complement strand
GCTGAGGTTGGCCCCGCTGAGGCTGGCCCTGCTGAGGTTGGCCCTGAAGAGGTTGGCTCTGAAGAGGGCGGCCCCGCTGAGGTTGGCCCCGCCGAGGACGGCCCCAAAGAGGTTGGCCGTGCTGAGGACGGCCCCAAAGAGGTCGGCCCCACTGAGGTTGGCATTGATGAGGTTGGCCCCGTAGAGGCTGGCCCTGCTGAGGTTGGCCCTGAAGAGGTTGGCTCTGAAGAGGGCGGCCCCGCTGAGGTTGGCCCCGCCGAGGTCGGCCTTGCTGAGGTCTAGATCAACTCCTCCGTTTTTACGTATCAGGGCAACAAGCTCGTCTCTTTCCAGGAAATGAACATCTTGGACTTCGATTCCCTCTATCTGTGCTAATTCTCCAGCTTTGAATAAAGCCTCAATCCTTTCGAGTGCTTCTTCAGAGCCACCTAAGATTAGTTTGATACTGCCCTCGTCCACGTCCAAAAATTTGATTGATCCATCACTACCAATCTTGTTGAGTATCGCTAGGAGATCTTTTAACAGTTGTCCATCAATATCTTCAAGATTGATATCTAGCTGAACTGACAACCTCCTCGAACTGATCTCCGACTGGGGCTTATCATCGTCTTCGAAATCGACGATTGATTCCCAGTCATCAATTCCAACTGCTCCACAGATATCTCGAAACGTTTCGGAACGAATCGCTACACCAGCCCAAAAACGTTTCAGCGTTGCCTCAGAGGTACACGCCAGTCCAGCCCAGGCTTTTTCCGTTTTCGTCCATCCCTTTTTCCGTCGAGCCTTATCGATTCGATCTAAACCCGCCGCCGAGGCTTTGACTGTAGCTGCCATTGTAGAAGGCTTCGTTGTGGTCATTAGGATCAGTTTTCGTTCAGTTAAAGCTCAAAACGGGATGAACTGCAAGATGGGTGAAACCTGAGCCGTGAGCGGCAGGATCGGGGATGAGGATGGAGTTGTTGAATTCAAGAGACACCTATGACAACTCAAAACACCATCACCGGGCAGGTTTCGGGCGAACCGATTGTGATTGACGTGACCCCGCTGGTCGAACACGGCGATTCTCCCACCGCTATTATCCTAACCCTCACGATTTTTACGTCCGTGCTGCTGGGTTCACTGGCTAAGCTGGGTGGGCGATAAGGCTCGAGGCGATCGCCCGTCCGCTGCGAGAAGGGAGGGGCGATCGCTGAAACTGCTTAGCTCAAACCCGCACAGGGACATCTGAAATCCTTGGACGTAATCTAGCGGGCATTTTGCCCGGTTAAAGGGAACCCTGGTTTGAGAATGCTGTTCACCTGTAGCATTATCTGGCAGCAAGTGCGCGATGGGGTTGCGTTCAAAAACCTGGCAAATTTGTAAAGAAATTAAAAAAGTTGGTCGGAATTACGATTCTTAGCGTTTTCGATGGGGATAACAGAATTTAAGGAGATTTTTATGGTTAGCAAAAATCAGAACAAATATACCGTTGAAGGGCTAAAGCAGCAGTTCCCGAAACTTGCAGAGGCAAAAGCCTTTTTTGGTCTTAAGGCCCGTGGCTGGCAAGCTCTGGCTGACAAGCTAAATCAGCCGTCCCTTGAGGACTTGAAAAGCCAGCTAGAGCAGCTTAGAGAGCAAGTTGCCGTGCTCCAAGCTGAGAATGAGCAGTTGCGAGCGTCTTTAGCCAAAGGCAATGGTTTCGACGAGGCGGGTTTTTGGTTGCTCGATGGAAACTTCGAGCGCTCAAAGTTTGAAGATTTTGGGATAGGCGAGAACGCCACAGAGATGGAGTCAAAAGCAAAAGCGGAGTACCGGCGACTGGCTCAGAAGTATCATCCAGACAATGGTGGGACGGATGAACAGATGGCGAACGTGAACCGCTTATATGAGCAAATGATTTCCTTAGTCAAGATAAATGGCGGCATGGGGCTTTGAAGAATGGAGCAAATCAGGCTAAATGAGGATAATGAGGTCTCTCTGAAAGTTGTCCTTACGAAATATCAAGTCTCAAAATTCAACTCTCTAGCCAGTAATCTTGTCATAAAAAACGGTGTGGCCTATGTTCCTTCTACCGAGTTGCATGGAGTGCTGCTCACTAGAAGTCGTCAGCGTGCTAAGGAAATAGTCAACGCATATCGAAACACTTTAAGAATTTATCTTATAGAAGCTCATAATTTAGAAATTGATGGGGATGACCCTTATATTCGACCGATTGGACTTCAAATTTTATTAGACCAGCTCAGCATTGACAATCCGAGAAGGGCTACTGAGTACCGTGCTAGCGCTGCTTTGCTGACTTATATCGTTGCAAATTATCCTCAGCTAGCTATTGAAGACCAAATCCGGGAACGAGATAGAAGAACAATTCAAGCGCAAGTTTGGAGGAATCTAAAGAGACGCCATACTTGCTGCCAGTTAACAGGCAGGCTTTTTAACGGAGAAACTGAGAAGCATATTCATCACATCATTGCAGAATCGATCAGACCGGATTTAGCCGCTAGCGAAAACAATTTAATTGTCATTTCAGGCGAAGTCCATGACGAATATCACGCATGGGTTACGGCAGGAGGTTATGAAGTCAATAAGGCGACTCTCAGGAATTTCGCGAGAAGGAAAGGATATAGCTTAGCCTGGGATAACTTCTCCTCTTAGGCGTTGAGAGCGATTTCTTATCTCCACAACAAAGCCCCCAGCAGCAGAGTTGGGGGTGGAACACCTCAAGATAAATCTATGGCCTCAGTGTGCCCGTGCTGGGGTGGGCGATCGCCACCCTCCAGTTCTGAAACCCCGACCCACCCACCGAAAAAAACGGTGCAACTTCAAGTAAAGCTGCACCGACATTTCCCGGAGAAATCTATGAAGCCCTCGCCGTTATCGCTTCCAAGGTATCGCGGCTGAGGCAGACGTAGGTAACGCCAACCTTCACGAAGACCTCATCAGGCCCTCCAGGGCTTTTCAGGGCGGCAATCACTGCATCAATCTCGGATAGGTCAAAGCAGGGCGGTGGGTGGTCGGGGGTTTTTTCCATGGGTTTTTCGGTGGTTGGAATAGTGGTTCTACAAAGATTAAAGATCGAATTTTCGCTGAGCTGCAATAAAGAGCGAGTTACCACAGGCTCTTATGGTTTCTTCATTCCAGTCGCTGCCCAGTGTGTTGCGGGCCGCCTGGAGGCAGTAGCCCTGCACCCTGGCCAGCTCATCGACGTAGGAGGCGATCGCCCGCTTCTGGTCTGGGGATAGGGTCGGGGTAGAGGTCGGTGTGGTTTTCGGTGGGGCTGTCGGGGTGGGGCTTTGAGCGATCGACGGCGGGCTATCCGGTTGAATAATCGTGAACTCGTCACCGGCGATAGTGGCCTGGTAGGTTGCACCTTTGGCCAGCCAGGTCAGCTCTGGTGCATCGATAGCGTAGGACTTCCATTTCTGCTCACCAGTGGGCAGGGTAAACAGCACGGGGCGGTACTGCTGCCCTGGCTTATGTTTGCTTTCCTTGGGCTTGCCGATGGTTTCTACTGTCGCGGTGGTCAGGGTTGCTGTAGGCATGGTCGGGCGTTCCTTCTACGCGGTAATAAAGTGGGTTCAACATTCGCTTAGATTTGAGGCAGATCCACCCGCTGTGGGTGACGTAAGCGATATCAGCGGGGTGGACTACCTCACGCCAGTCATCCCAGATGGTCATCTGCCCTGGTGCTGGCTTGCGCTTTGGCATCAGGCGATCGCCTCCTGTAGCACCTCCACCAGTTCGGGTTTACGGAGGCGGTTGAATCTGGGCACCTGGTAGAGCGAAGCAAGCGCTTTTAGTTGGCGGATGCTGGCCCATTCCAGGCGAACTGGGGCAGGGGTTGGCGGGATAGCCAGCAGGTCATCCAGGTCGATGGGTGATGCTTCCCACCAGGCAGCGGCACACTCGGATTCCCAGCAGCCTTGGCACTGCCTCCCGTCCAGCCCCGTATCCTGCGGATTAATAGCCTCCCCACAAGACGGGCACAACTCCAGCACCTCAGCGGCGATCGCCTCAATTTCTGGCAGTGGGGGAAGGTTATCCAGATCGGGGAAGGATTCGATGCTGAATAATTCAAGCTGCCCTGGGGAGATGCGGCGGCGGCGGGCCATGAGGAACACTCCGAAGCTAAGAATCATGTGGGCCATGCCGAGGAGGGCCACGGCTTCAAACGTGAGAGTAAGGAAATCTTGCATTGTTGGTTGCTCCTAACGTGTGGTGATTGAGGCGCGACTGATAGCGGAATAGGTGGCGATCGCTCGGTCAAGTTGGTCACTGCTCATCTTTGTGGCGTGTGGCAGGTTCCAGGCGATCGCGATTCTGAGAAGTTGGCGGCGTTGCATGGCGGGATACCTCGGTGTGGTGGGTGAGGAGGGGCGGCATTCCGCCCCAGGTGGACTAACGAATCTGAATGATGAGCGGCTCTACCAGTGCTCAACGAACTGAAGCTGGGCATCCAGCTCGGCCTTGCTCAGCAGCCCTTCCCTGAAAACTCGCCAAAGAATTTCCTCGAAATTTTCGGCGTTGGGGTGCGGGATTTGCTTCAGCAGGTAATTGATGCGGGCTTGGCCGATGCTGGTGCTAGGCGGTGGGTCGGTGGCTTTATTGGCGAGGCCCTCCAGAGCGACCGTGAGTTCTTCCAGGGCTTCTTCATTGCCCTCGGCCTTGAGGCGCTCGATTTCGGCGGCAATCAGCGAAAGTGCTTTGAGAATTTTTTTGGAATCCATAGCAATGGTGTGGATGAGTGGGTGAGGAGGGGCGGAAGGCCGCCCCAGGCGGGCTAGCGAATGTGGGTGATTAGGAGCGCGATCGCCATTGGTACGGCGGCGTAGCGGAGCAAGAACATCGGAATCATGCCGCTTCCTCCTTCAGCGAAGCCTTCCAGGCGGCAACGACGGCAGGGCGGGCGTACTGCAACACATCCCTGGCGATTTCCAGATCCGTTTTGTAGTAGCTGGCGGTGATGGGGCGCTCACCTCGCCGGGTGTGGCAGCGTGTGACGCGGTAGTTCCACCAGCCGATAAAATGGGCCAATTCTTCGTTCGTGTAGGTCGTTGTCATGGCGATAATGAAGATGAATTGAATTACAACAAGGCGGGCGATCGTTAGCGCGATCGCCCTTTTTATTGGCGGTCGTGGATGACCCGCAACCTCTGGCGGGTGGCTCTGCTCTCGCTCCTCGCAGTTAGCGCCCCGTCCCCTGGGGTGGGTTATTTGGTTGTTTCCCATGTCTCTAATGTATTACTAACTAGATAGTAGTGTCAATTATTTAGCAATATCATCTAGTTATCAATACCCTCCAGCTCGATAGCTAATGCTAATTAGCTGATATTACTAACTATGTGTTAATACTAGAGGTGATAGAGTTGAGGCTATGCCAGTGAAGAACAAGATCAAGCAATTCCTTGATGCCAGGGGGATTACCCGGTATCAATTCAGGCAGGATACGGGCATCGCTCAAAGGACTGCCTATGACCTGTATGCCAAGCCTGACCAGATTCCCTCTAGCACCGTGCTGGAGAAGATTTGTGATGCCTACCAGATTCAGCCTGGAGAACTGCTGGAGTGGGTGCCCAAGTCCAACAAGGGCGGCAAAGGCGGTAAGGATGCGATCGCCCCAAACCCGCCCTTACTGGAGGATGCGGCAACAGACGCCAACCTGGAAACTTTCACTCTAAGGAGCCAACCCCGATGAACAGATTTGAAGCCTTTGATTTGCCCGAACTCCTCCTGCTCCTTCGTTCGATGGAGAAACAGGAAGAGTTCTGGCGGCAGAACCCAGACCTGAGTTCCGAAGATTCCAAGCGGTGCCTTGATTCGCTAAAAAAAGAATTGGCTTGGGCAGTAAAAAACAAGTGATCGCCCTCTCACCGCGACCAGCGCCCTGGATAGTTTAGGGCGATCGCCAGATCTCATGTTTGCCCGTGGTGCGGTGGAGCTGCCAGCCGAGGGTAGATGCGTATTCCCTGATTCGTTTGCTGTCCTTCATTGGGGGCAACCTCAGTAGAGTGTGATTTGGCTAGTGGTGCAGCGCCCAATGGCATCGTGGCACTCCATCACCCGTTCCCAGTGGGGCGTGACATCCCCCAGTGTGCCGAAGCTCTCCACATAGGCCACCACGGGATACTTCCCCCATCGCTCGTACTGGGAAAGGCGCTCGTACCCACGGCGCACAATTCGCCACGGCTTGGCGCTGCACCTAGCCCGATAGTTGCCCAACTCCTGGCAGAAAAGGGCATAGCTGCGGTCGATCCCATAGGCATCCAGCCGTGATTCTGGCAGGTATCGGCTAAACAGTTCCTCGGCTGATAGCTGCTGCTGTAGAGCGATTCGATATCCCTTCCTGGTGCGGTACAGCCTACCCCCTAACCCGGCATTCCCCAGGTCGGTTTGGAGCAGTCGGAGAGGCGATCGCTCCTGGGTGTCGATGTCGAGAAATGGCACGCTTTTGGAACTGATGCATAGCGCCCCGTAGTTGTTGATGGCCAGTTCGTCACCCTCCCCCAGGTGGTCGGCAATGCCTGGATCTTGGAGGGCTTCATGGAGCCTTTCCAGGTCGTCTGCGGCGAAGCTTCCAGGATGTTTCCGGGCCTTCTCCAGGGTATTCATGATGGCCTCTCGCTCCATGCGGGCCATGAGTTTCGCAATTCTGGACATAGTGATTCTGTGCCCAGCGTTGGGCTGGGCTGTTGTGGTTTGTTCAAGGTGGTTAAAAGCTGTTACTTGCCCGCTTCGATCTCTCTGAGGATCGGGGCCGGATCGACGGCCTCTCCATTTGCTCCGGGCGGGTAATATTCGATGTGTAAATGCGGCCCTGAAGAATTGCCGCGAGTGCCACACTCAGCGATCGGCTGTCCTGCTTGCACCTCAGCGCCATCGCTTACTAGATGCCGTTCATTGTGGCCATAGATCCATTTGCCGCCATCCTCGGCGACCAGGCGCACGGCATAAGGGCCAACCCCTGACGTATCGCTGAAATGCTCCACCCGCCCCGCCTCAACGGCCAGCAGCGGCTCTCCAATGTTGCAGGCCAGGTCGTGCCCATTGTGAAAATTTCGCTCAGACGCGGCACGTTTGCCGCCACCGTTACGCCAACCAAAGGGGCTGGTGGTGTCTGCATCCATCGAGCGGCCAGCCAGAGGGAAGGCGCGATCGCCCCCACTGCCGCCCTGCTGGGCCAGGAATTCCTCGAATTTCTCCCTGATTTCTTCGGTGGTGTACTGGGGCTGGCCAGCGCCGAGGGCACCAGGAAAACTGGCCCATCTTTTGCCAGCGGCACGGATAGCCCCGTCGATGTCACCCCGATTTAGTTTGGCCAGTGCCCCGATTGCTTCCAGGAGGGCGATCGCTGCTTTATCCTGGCTTTCGGGGCTGAAGTCGCTCACGCCAACTTTTTGGGCAAATTCGTCCCAGGTCGTGTCGGTGAATTGGTAGCGCCCTGCAGCGGTGCTGACATCCCCGATACTGGCGATCGCCACTCGCTGCCGTGGGTGGTCGCTGAAGTCGCTGAAGGTGGAGCCGCCCACAATCGTGGTGTAGTCTGCACCCTCGAAGTGAGCGATTGTATCTAGGAAGGCTTGCAGCTTGGCATCGCCGGTAGCTTCTCTGGTGGGGTTATTGTCGCCCCAGGGCAGGGAGGGAACTGGAATAGCTCTCTTAATCCAGTTGAGGATCGCCCGGTCGGCCTGCTCCGTGAGGGCCTGGAACTCAGCCGTGTTCTGGCGGCGGGCATTCTCCAAATTGGCAGTGCAGCTAATAAATAGGCACAAGCTACAGAAAAGCCCCATCCTCAAAGGATTGTTGACCCAGGCCATCCCATCAGCCCGTTCCCGGCGTTCTGCCTCCAGGCGGGCCACTACAGCGGCTTGGCGTTGCTGAATTTCCCACTGATCTCTGATTTTGCGCTCGTATTCCTCCACCCGGCGCTTTGCTGTCTGCTCCCGCTGTCGCTGCTCCTGATATTTTTTGCGGGCCATATCAGCGGCGATCGCTGGTGCTTCATCTACCGCCTTGCGTGCGGCCTGACCCGCAACATAAGCAGCCTTTCGAGCAAACCCCTTGGTTACGCCATCGCTCATAATCCGCCCTCCAGTGCGGGCGGGTTGGCTGCTGGCTGCGGTGCGGGTTCCTCATTCGGAGCTTCGCTATCAGCAGTTTCCCCGCTGGCATCACTATCAGTTTCCTCGGTCGTTTCTTCGGGGGTGGGTGGCGTTTCCTGGGGCACGGGTTGCACCTCGGATTCCGCCCTACGTCGCTCTTCTATCCCCGTGGTGAAATCTTTGTAGGTTCCGGGGAATGAACAGCGAGCGACCGTCAGAACCGTCATTAAAGCTATCGAGAATGAAAGCCATCGATTGAGCTGACTAAACATTGCTTTATTCCTCCGGATTGGGGGTATCTACACTACGGCGAACTGCATCATTAGCCGCATTCATCAGCTCTACAATGATGCCATTAAGGTCAACATACTCCTTTTCTAGAACTGCTCCAAGCCAGGGGAAGACGATGGCAACCAAAACTACACCAGTCAACAGACTACCAAGTAAGCTATTACCGTTCATGGTTATTTCCTCACAGTTTTGTGTTAGTAATTGGGCAAAACGTAGCACGGTCTAATCGAGCGATCGCCTTTTCAGGTTTGACACCGTTGACACCAGGCTGGTGTCAGGCTACACCAGCCGTCCTGCCTGGATTTGAAGGTGGTGTCAGGGGGTCGGTGTCAGTGGTGTCTGGTGTCTCTACCCCCCGGATTCTGGCGTTGTGCATCTCCAGAAACTGTGTCCATTGCCAGTAGACAGGGCGATCCTTCTTGCGCTGGTTAGCATCATCCACACCGCACAATTTCTGAAGCTCCCGAAGCCCTAATTCCCTATCAGGCAGTTCCACACCTTCGATATATTCCTGAATCAAACTCAGGTCAACATCTGCGGCTTCTTCCGCTGTCGGCTCACCTTCTTTGATAATCAGATTGGTGCTTTCAAGGGATGGAATGATGCGAATTGACCACTGCTTATTGGAGTAGAGAAGGCACGGCTTAGTGTCGGGGCTGGCCAGTGGTGGCAGCGGGTAAAGCTTGAGCTTATTTCTGCACTCCTCACGCTCGTCTGATGCCTGTAAGTTATTGAAGTTGGCATCGTCGTAGGCGAACCTTGGCAACATCAAAATATTGCACTTTGGCAGGTAGTCTTTGATGCCTGGAAGATTAAGCACACCACCAGCCAGGGAGTGCATGATGCTGATAAACAAAACCTTTCTCTTGCCACCGCGCACATTAATGCGCTTCATAATCGCGGCAACCTGATCCAACCTTTTCCCCAGTTGCTCAAAAGTGTCCTGGGCCTCATCCAGGAGCACAACCAGGCCAGGATCGGAGCCGTCCCCTTTTGCCAGCGAGATGTAGCTGTCCACCTCGGTGAACGCCTGGGCGACCTCATCCACCGATGCCGCAACGGGGCAGCCAAACCAGTAGTTTGGATCTTCATGGGTATGGGCCTCTACATCACACACCAGGATTTTGGCTTGCGGGTGCTGCTCCAGGAATCTGCGAAAGATATGCTTTGCCGCGTGGGTTTTGCCTTCGCGGGCCTCACCACAGACAAGCAGGGAGCCATAGGGCACCTGGCCCGGATCAAAGCCAAATTCCATCTCAGTGAACCATCGGTAAAGGTCGGCCTCTGATTCCTTCCCCGCATCCAGCCCCCACCGGACGAAGGAATATCCCCATTTGATGATGGGTGCTGCATCTTCGGCTGGCTCCATCTCCCTCAATGACTCTGCGGCGACCTCCAGTAGGGGCACACTGGCATCTACGGCCTCACCCAGCACATTTTGATAGGTGTAGCCATATTTGCGGCGGTGCGCCTCCATCGCAGCCACGGAACCGACAGAGACAGCGGTACCCAGCACCGGGGAAGGCATCGTAATCCCCCACCAGAAGCCGCTCACGCCCAGCAGGACGGCAACGGCATTAGCCAGAGAATCATTGCGCTTCGACATCAGACACCTCCTGAATTTCAGGCGTTTCCTCGGTCGCTTGGCGCAACTCTGGGGGCACCCCTTCCAGCAGGTAGAGGTCTACGTTCGACCACTCAGGCGCTACCCCTGCTTCGTCGTAATGGGCCGCCATTCTGCAAGTGATATCGTCCACCAGCAGGGATTGGAAAGGCACCAGGTCGCCGGGGGCGATCGCCTCCAGTCCGAGTTGATCTTGCATTTGCTGAATGCGGGGGCGATTCTCCCAGCAGTAAGCGTTCATTTCATTACGGGGCATTTTGGATAGCTCATAGCCACGGGCCTCAATATGCCGGAGCAGCACGCTTAAGGTGTCCTGGGCCTTCTGCCGATGAGCCGTCATGGGTTGGGCGGGGCGTGTTGCTGGTGGCTCTGGGGAAGCCTCGGCGGGGGCTTCAGTGGATTCTTCGGCGGGGCCATCGTCGGGGGCGATCGCTACGTCCTGGGCTTCGGTAACCGGGGAATGCACAACCGCACGGACAACCATCGTGGTGGCAAATAGGGCAAGCAGTCCCAGAGAGACGCCGCCGATTTTACTTGGTAATTTCATCGTCGATTTCCTCCAAAAATACGTGGAGTCCCTGCAATTCCTCTTCTGATAAGGGTTTTGGGTCTTTCAATCGGGCCTCAATAGCTTGCTTAAGGATCTGTCGGCGGAAGCCATCGAGGCGTTCAGGAAGGAGAGCCACGGTCAGAAATCCAGAGATGGAACTGAAAAGGATTGCCAACCGTACCAATCTCCATGCGTGATATTCGTAGCGGTTCCAGCTTGCTTCGCTGTATCGGCCACGGGCGGCGATTTCTGCCCTTTGCCAGCTAAGCCCCAGTGGGGTGGCGATGCTGATGGATAGGGCGATCGCTCCAGCGGCGATCCATGCTTTCGGATTGAGTAGTCGGTTCCTCATCGGGCAAATTTCCTCGTAGGATAGGGGTAGGTTTTTGGTGCCCAATGAGGCATCAGGGCGGCCTGGTGATGCGGGCCGCCCTTTTTGCTCAAGAGCACCCAATCGTGTTGTTTGCTTTGATTAATAGCCGCAGCGTCTCATCACCCTGAATGACTTGCTGAACTATTGGATTGGTGCAGATTTCGTTGCCCATTGCGTGCCGGTTGGCAAACACAAAGCCGTGCTGGGCAAGCCGCAACTCAATCAGACGGTTCACCTCGTGCAGTTGGGCAGCTTTAGCCCGTTCTTGCTCGTATTTTTCGAGGCTGCATCCGGCAAAAGCTTGCATCATCAAGTTTCCGATAGCGCGCATCATTGGGTTTCTCCTGGAATGTTCGGTGTACAAGGGTTTTGGGCGATCGCCCTAAGTGATTTCGGCGTTTTCAAGGTTGGCCAGAAATTCCTCATCAAGGTCATCCAGGGTGGATGAAGGAGGGGCGATCGCTTCGGTCGTGGGCTGGGCAGTAATCGGCTGGAACGCCTTCCCTGATTTGATTGGAATGCCGTTGTGCTGGCGTTTGTGGTCAAGGATTAAGAGGTTGACAGCTTCTGTGATGTCATCCGTCCCCAGTTCCTTCTGGGCAAACTCCAGCACGTAGGGCAGCAAGTATTCCTTGATGCTCACCCGTGCTGCTGATGCCATTACTTGCTGCCCCGCTGCTTCATGAACGCGAAACGCGCCAACCCACGGGCATTAGCCCAGCAGCCATTCTGAATCGGCTTGATATCCTTGCGCTCCAGGTATTCAGCAACCAGAGGCAACTGTGAGCCACCACCGCAGGCGATGATGGCGTCACAGTTGACAGACCAAGGAGAGCCGGTCTTGAGCGCTGTATGGAGCACTGATTCAATCCACGGACGCAGTTCGGCTTTATAGATGTGGCTGAAGTCCCAGCTAGCGCGGCGTTGTGGCTTCCCGTAGATGAAATCGCGGCGCTCAATACCCTGCCGGATGAGCTGGCGATCGCCTTCCTTTGATTCCCGCTTCCGCATATCAAAGTTCTTAGCGATCGCCTCAACCAGGTGCTCAACGCCGCCAGGGGTAACGGTGCGATTGATGAGCCGCCCTTTTGCCCCAAAGTGGCTAATGATGCAGGTTCCAAATCCGAAATCATAGAGCAAGGTTTCACCATCAGGCGTGATTTCAGGGCGGGCCTGAATCATTGCCCCTACGCCTTCCTCTACTACGGCCAGAACGTTGATATTGACTTCGGTGGATTCGCTGGAACCGTTGAAGCGTACCAGGTGGGAGCCTTGTAAGGCGTGCTTTAGCTCCATGCCCATCACCTGGGCGTCCTGGATTGACGCCACGACATTCAGCTCCCAAGACGGCTGGTGTTTCATCGTGGAGATGCCACCGAGAAACGTCTGTAACCCATACCGAATCTTGCCTTTAGGGTCGTCAACGATGCGGATATGCCCGATCGGATCTTTGCTGTAGGCAGGCTGACCAGACATCCACCGCTGACCTGCTAGGTCGGTGCGAGCACCAGAGATGTACTCAACAAAGCCCCCTTCCAGCGAGGCGGGGACATCATGAAGCTCTGAGTGGATAGGTAGAAATAACGAGGGAACGCGAATTTCTGCTACATCTACAACCAGCTTCGCGCTGGAATTCCCACCGTCGTAACCGACTGGCAGAATACGGCTCTCAGTGCCGATTACTGCCGTTTTTTGGATGCTTGCGACCATTAAATTTAGCCTCCTGAATTGGCTGAATTGCTTACCGGATAGTGGTTTGGGTTGAATTTTTAAGGGATTCGAGGCGGTTTTCCGAGGTGGCACTACTGGGTACTTATCGCTATAGATTGGCAGTCGGTGCCACCACCTGATATGATACTAACACAGATTGATGTAATGACAACATCAAAATGAGTTAGATTTAAGTCAATATTACTGAGATTGAGGGCAAGCCGTATTATGGTATGCATGAGCAAACGAATCCAGGTAACACTGCCTGACCGACTAGCCGAAGATCTGGAGCGATGGGCCGATTACGAGGGGCGATCGCTGGCAAATCTTTGTGCCTACCTACTGGAGAACTCCATCAGGGAATCAAAGGTGAGGGGCGACGATTGGGCACGCCAGCAAGATTCAGAGAAGAGGCAGTGAGGCGATCGCCATGTCACAGCACGATGTAAACCGAGCGCTTCAGGGCGCAATAGAAGCCAGCCGATTGGGTAACGATCGGGAATTCGATCGCCTGCGCACCCTTATAGGCGAATCCAGTGAGCGGATGGAGGGCAGCATCACCCGCATTGAGCGATCGTCTGAGCGGGTAGAGCAAGCCGTAGATCGGATTGAATTCCAGGTAGGCACCCTCTCAGAGCACATCGCCCGAATCGACATCAAGCTAGAGCGCCTTATCGACCTGGTGCAACAGCAGAACGCAGTAGCAGCAAGCCAAGCAGCCACCGCCGATAAGAACGCCGATACCGTGCGGGAACTGGCTGCACTGGTGCGGCTGACGCTGGAGCGCAACGGTAGCGGGACAAATTAGCGCGATCGCCCAACAAAAAATCGTTGCAACTTCAAATGAAGCCACAACGACTATCAGAAACCTTCAAAAGATTGCCCTGAAAATTCGCCTGATTCAACTTCAAATGAAGTCGAAACTGTTAGGTAAGTGCGGCGTCAACCCTTGCGGCTGGAGGCTTTTAGGCTAGCCTAGCAGGTAGTACTTTTGATAGAATATAAAAAACTCAATCCCAAGAAAGAGGAGACACCTATGCCTCGTGGAACAAGACGAAACCCAGAAACGGTTTACCGTGCCACAGCGTATTTCGCGGTAACGGAGGAGCAACGCAACTACCTCTCCACCCTGGCGCAGGAAGCTGGGCTTTCTTTCGGTGCTTTCTGCCGGGAAATTGTGATTCGCTCTGTGCCGGGAATGCCCTCCAGGGAAGCCTCTCTGAACGAATTCATCGCCAAAAACGGCGAAAAGCCCGCTGCATAAGCAACGGGCCTCTCTAAGTCCACGCTTTCCCACTAGCTTCAGTCTATATCGAGTCCCAGAGTCGCCAAACCTTGGCTCGATATGGCTTCCCAGCTAGCGGGGAAGTAATCACAAGCGCTAATTAAAGCGCCATTCAACATTATGATAACAACACCAGCTTCTGGCGACAAGCTTCACGATCGCCTCGTCAACAATCTCATTGTAAGTCTCCCCTTGACTGGAGACAAGCCCCAAAACCGCCCCATCTTCGGCGTAGGGGGTGCGGCATGATTCGCGAAAGATTTCTCAATGCCCTGAAATTTCTCACCGAAGAATCCACCGAGCGAGGCTACAAGCCTGCTTGGATCTGGTATCAGCTTTTGAATTGCTTCGAGAATTTTTACCCCGAGGAACTCGAATCGGTCGCCCATGTCCTTGGATATCGAGCAGGCTGGGCCTTCCACCAGAAGTTGAAGCTGATTGCCGAGGATCGGCTCCTGGAAGAATCCCCCGAAGCCTCCCCTGAAAACCCCAATGAATGGGCACTGAAGGCTCTGGGAATCACCCCGCCGATCGATCGGGGAAAGATCAAGGAAGCTTATAGGAAGCTGGCGAAGAAGCTTCACCCTGATGCTGGCGGCGATGCGGCTCAATTTCGCCGGGTGAGGCAAGCATACGAAACGTTGATGGAGGTGGTGGCATGAGCTTTACCCTCTATCGCGGCTCCGACCATTGCCCCGTCTGCGATTCCCATGACGGGCGCTGCAAGACCAACGACGATGCCCTGGTGCTCTGCATGACCTTGCTGGACAGCGCCAACGTACCCGGCTATCGCTTCGTAAAGCTATCCAGCGATCGCACCTGGGGCATCTGGGCACCTGATGACAACCGATCCGAGGACGATTGGCAGGCCCATCAGGATGAGCTGGAGCGCAGGCGGCAGCGCCGGGAAAGGGAACGCCAGCAGAAGCTTGCCCGCTCCATGCCTGCTGTCGAGCGCGATCGCCACTACCGCACCATCCTCAGCCAGCTCGAACTGCACCCCACCGACCGGGCCGACCTGCGACGGCGGGGGCTGACTGATGCCGATATCGAGCGGGCTGGATTCAAGTCAGTGGAGCGCTCTCAGAAGCTTTCAGCGAGATATCCTGTGAATCTTCCGGGGATTAGCTCCTGGGGTCGTTCGCTGGTCGTCGCCGAACCTGGCTACCTGTGCCCGGTGCGAGATTTTCAGGGGCGTATCGTGGGCCTCCAGCTACGGGTGAGGGGAGCCAGCGACAACAAATATCGGTGGGTCTCTCGGCAGGAGCTGGGGCACCATCTGCCCAATGGTGAGCAGCCCTTGGCCCACTTCCAGGGTTCTGGGGGTAAGCCGTGGGTGGCCTTCGTCGAGGGCACTGGGCCTAAGCCCTTCATCGCCAGCTCGCTGCTGGGCTGCCCCACCATCGGGGCTGCTGGTGGGCAGTGGGCATCATCCCCAATGCAGGTTCAAGCGGCCCTTGATGCGCTGCCTGAATCCATCCCCGTGCTAGTGCCCGATGCTGGGGCGATCGCCAATAGCCATGTGATGCGCCAATATCGGCGGATTGCTGAGCTGGTGCCCGAGCTGCGGGTGCTCTGGTGGGGGCAGGCTGCCAAAGAAGACGGTGATATCGACGAGGTTGCCCCGAATATCCTGGAGCAGGCAAAGCTGCTGAGCTGGGAAGAATTTGAGGCGCTGAGCTGTGAACCACAAAAAGAGCCGAGCTGGCAGGAGCAATACGCGGCAGCGGCAAAGCGTAGCTGGGAGAAATCGCGCCGGTTCACGCCCACCCAGGAAGTCAACCAGCGCTTCGTATCCCTTGCCCCTGGTGAGCTGCTGGGCACCGATATCCATGCCCTTAAATCTGGGATGGGCACGGGCAAAACTCACGAGCTAGCCCGCATCCTCAGCCAAACCCAGGCAGGGGCGATCGCCATCGGTTCCCGCAACTCGCTGCTACTCCAAAGCTGTGAGCGGTGGGGCGGCTTCTACCACCTCCACAATGATTCGGCCTTTGGCCTGACCCGTGACCCTTACAGCCGTATCGCTTGCTGTATCGATTCCCTGGGGCACTTCAGCGACTCCGATTTTGACGGCAAAATCATCATCCTGGATGAAGTGCTGAGCATCGTCAAGCATGGCCTGCTCTCCGGCACCCTCGCAGGTAAGCGGGGCGCTTGTTTGGCCAAGCTGGAGCAAGCTATCAAGCGGGCGGCTGTTGTCATCGCCTGGGACGGCAACTGTGCCGACATTGCCATTAACTACCTTGCCCTGCTTCGTGGGCCTGATTGCAAGGTAATCAAGTCACTGAATCGGTTCAAGGGCGATCGCCTGCGGGTGGAGCTGGTGCGGGCCTACGGCAACGAACCAGACGCGCCACTGCTGCGGGACTACTCGCCGGTTGTGCGGAAGTTGCGGGAAACCCTGGCCAATGGCAACGCCCTACCCAATGGCAACATCACCATCATCAGCGACTCGCAGCGCCACTGTGAAGCCCTCGACGACCTGCTATCTGCCGATGGCTACCGAGTGCTACGGGTAGATGGCAAAACCGTCTCTGACCCAGAAATCAAGCAATTTCTGACCAACCCTGACGCCTATATCTCTGAGAACAAGCCCCAAGCACTCATCATGTCACCCACGGCTGAATCGGGCATTGATATCAGCATTAAAGGCTACTTTGGCAAGGGATTCGGCTTCTTCTTTGGCGTCATCGACACCGCCACGCAGATGCAATTCCTTCGCCGGGTGCGGGATTGCCTCGATTGGTCGGTCTGGTGTCAGGAATACTCCACCCTGGAGGAGTGGGAAGGGGTGCGATCGCCCTTTGCTAAGCGAATCCAGCAAGAGGTATTAGAAGCCCTCCAGATGGATGCTCTGAAGGCGATGGAAGGCGATACCGACCATTCCCACCTCAATGAGCTTATCGCCAGCTTAAAGGCGCAGGCGGATGACCCGCACGCCCAGACAGCCCTGCAGTTCATTGCGGCACGTAATTACGAACGGAGCCATACCCGTGAGTGCCTCCAGCAGGCTTTAGAGGAAGATGGACACACCGTAAAATTGGTGAACGTCAGCAAGGATGAGGCGTCCGGTAAGGCTGTCAGCGCCGCCAAGGATGCGATCGCCGTTGCCGATGCCAATGCCATCTACAGCGCCCCAGATATCACCACGGTGGAAGCATTCGCCATCAAATCACGGTTCAGCGCCAGCCTGGAAGACCGCTACAGCGCTGAAAAGGCACTGCTCAAGGCAAAGCTACCGGGAATCGAGAGCACCCCCCACTGGTCGCCTAGCTTCATCCTGGAGGTGCTATTCAAGGATCGGGGGCTACTGCCACGCCTGGAGCGCTACTGGATGCTCACCCACATGGATGCGGCTCAGCAGCGGGCAAAGCAGCAGTGGGAGGCAGCAGCCCAATCTGGGGCACTCCCGACCGACATCAGGCCGGACTACCTGCGGCTGCGGGCACTTCATAGCCTGGGAATCACCGACCTGGCCGGGGGAAGCTTCACTGCGGAAGCCCCGGAAATTCAGCGAATTTTTCAGCGATGTCGGCGCTCGAAGAAAATTCAGGTTGCCCTAGGGCGATCGCCCGGTAAGCTCGCCCCCATGGATTTTGTGGGGCGGCTCCTGGCTTCGGTAGGCATCACCAGCAGCTCGAAGCTCACCCAGCGAGATGTCAATGGCGATCGCCAGCGGCTTTATACCTATAGCGCTCCAGAGGAATCCCCTATCGGGGCAGCCATCTTGAAAGCCCTCGGCAATCGCTTCGCGAAATACTTGCATCCCGAAACGGCTGAAACCGTTGGCCAGCCTACATCAGACCTTGATCACCTCACCCCTAAAGATATAACCCCTAATGGGGAAGGTGTTCCACCCCTAACTCTTACTGGCTATACATTTGAGCCTAAATCTGAAAACAGCAGTTTTGAGTGGGGCGTGGGCGACGAATGGGCCAGCGAGGAGGCACTAGCTGACCTCCAGGCGGCCTGGGAAGTTGCCCAATCCGACCCGGCAGCGCTGGAAGAATTGCGGCGGATGTGCCCACCCGACATCTGGCGGCGGGTAGCTGGGTCTGCTGCGTGAGTCTGGTGGGGCGATCGACAATGTCGATACCCTAAAATTCGGGTTCGTCGGTGAATTCTTGTGCTACAGCCAAGCCATTGCGCTTCTTGTCTCAAGCGATCGCCAGCACTCAAATAGATTCGTCTGGCGTTAAGCTAGTCACTCTAAGTCGGATTAGTTGGAAACCACGTAGAGGAAAAGGGCGGACAGCAGTTAATCGGATTAGTTGGAAACAAGTCGGATTAGTTGAAATCCAACACAGAAACCGTTGATATACAACCATCTCAGCTATTAGGCTTGACAATCACAATTTTCAACGCTAGCCTAAGGATGTGGACATGACGCCATAAATTGACGCCATTTACGAAGTTAAATAGCGCCATCACAAGAAATCACTACTGCTCCGGTAATTCCTCTGAGTATGATAACTGAAGTAGTAGGTGAACTCTTTTGATGTCTGTATCGCTTAACAGCAAGCTTCGGAAGACGTTGGGCAGGATTTTTCAAGTGCCTGTTCCATCTGATCTGCCATGGCGTGATATTGTTGTCCTTTTTGAGGGATTGGGTGCTGATGTCTCACAAGGTAGAGGTTCGCGGGTTCGAGTGTTCTTGAACGGTGAAGTTGCCACTTTTCACGAGCCTCATCCTGAGCGTGTTGCTCCCAAAGGGCAGGTAAAGGCAGTCAAGGAGTTTCTTAAAAGATCTGGGATAGCTCCGGAGTAGGAGGTCTAGTTGTGAACAGCAATATTTTTACTTATAAGGATTACATTGGCGAAGTCTCGATCGATCAGGAGACTCAGTCTTTGTTCGGTGAAGTTCTTCACATTCGAGACACTATCACCTTTCAGGGCGAAACTGTTAGAGAAGCATTCGAAGCATTTAAGGATTCGGTCGAGGATTATTTGGAGTTTTGCAAGGAGTTAGGCAAGGAACCAGATAAACCTTTTTCTGGAAGAGTCCCTTTTAGAACAACTCCAGAAAAGCATAAAGAGCTAGCAATTATTTCAAAGAAAGAAGGGAAAAGTATCAATGCTCTTTTGGCTGAAGCTATAGATAGCTACTTGAATACGCATCAACTAGCCGCCTAAATTCTAGCTGACAGTATGAACAATGTAATCAGCTCAAAAAAGCCAGAGGCTACGGCTTCTGGCTTTTGGTATTAAAGTTCTTTTGATTTATCAGTGTCGTCAGTTTGTTATTATTTTGCCTTTAGTGGGTACGATCGCCCTGATATCCCCGACCCAGCACCCCCAAGCTGTTGCACCACCACCCGCTCCAGAACGTGTTTTGTCAGGGGGAAACATCTATGCCAACGTCTAGCTTTATGAAGATCCGGGCTGCACGAAGCCTCTAGACATCGTCTATGGTGGGGGCACGGTGGATGGCGATCGCATTGTTGTCCTGGACTATCCTGAAGCCATCGCCGACCCTCCCCCGAAGCCCTCACCGAAGCCTCGGTGAAGCCCTCTGATACTGGAGTATCACCAGCGACCCCAATCCCTTTCCCCGCCTGATTTGGCGGCAATTTCTCAAAACCATACCTTCCATTGCTTGGGTGAAAACCCTTCCAAAATCTCTATTTAGTTGGAAGTTGGAGACTCCCTGGAAAACCCTCCAGTGGGGTAGAGGGTTTCGACAAGGCGATCGCCTCAGATATCGGGGTGTTGAAACTTCACTTGAAGTTTCAACGAGCGGCGCTATTGACGCGGCTGCACGGGGCCAAGCAATGATACAAAGCCATCGACGTATTCATCGACGAGTGCATCTTCGTCTTTGCCTCGACTCCTTATTTCATCGAGCTTTTCTAGGGCGACATCTTCGTCGTCGTCGCCATCGAAGATCTCTTGGATTTCAGCGCGTATTTCTTGGATTTGTTTTTGGGTTAGGTCCATGGTAGTTTCAGTAAATTTACTTCGAATTTAGCTTGAAGTTCGGTGATATAAGTTGCTGCGTTGCCCTTCCCCGATGGCCTCCACCCGGCCTGGTGCATTAGCTCCCCCACCGATAGCCCGTGGCGGACAGCGAGTGTCACCGACTCATCGAGGCGATCGCCTAAATCTCATCGACGGGAACTGAGTAGCCCTGAACAATCATCCCGGTAGTAGCAAAAGTAGTGGTTTCTTGCGTCCTCAGAGCTTGCAAAACTGCGTGTTGTAAACGTACCGAGCCAGTCCAGGGAAATTCTCAAATAGTAGATACCGCCTGCTCTCCAAATCTCTCCACTATGGTCATGGGTTGAATTTAAAAAAATCCGTTGTCCGTCCTCCCGTGGGGTCGTCGGAAGGTACTCACAAGCAACTCCGTCTCCATCACCATCAAGAGAATCTGGAGCTGAGCCACGCAAGTAATGATACTGAGCCTCTAAGATGTTCGCAAAATCGTCGCAAATGTAACCAACCAGAGGAACTGACGTTTCTCCTTCAAAGAAATCAGTAAGCTCACTACTCCTGGTTGAGTTCGATAAAATTTGCTCCACCCGGCCTGAACGAGGATTAATCCACCAGTTACCAGGATGCTCTTGGGCTATAGCTGGCGCAGGAGCCAGGAGGAACGGGGCTACTAAGGCGATAGCGATTCTACGCATGAAATCGGCTTGAATGACACTGCTTACCCCTTCAGGCAGTTTCTAGTTCCCCCACGGACAGAAGTAAAACTTCATATTTATTTAATTGGCCGTGAAAAATTTAGTTCCGCAGTTAAAGATTTGTGCTGATACACAAAAAATGTTGCTATACAGATAAATCTGTTTATTGGCGATCGCCCGTCGCCCTGGTGCTGTCAAGTTGCTGATGGGAGCCAAGCACGACCTGGATTTCTACGCTGGATACAAGGCTGGGCAGACCTTTCGCGATCCGCACAAAGCGCGAGAAAGCCATAAGCTCACGGAACCGAAAACCTGACTTATACAAAAGCTGACAAAAGCTGACAAAACCTTACTGGTGTAAAGGCGATCGCCTCGGTGCGACTTCAAATGAAGCTTCAAAGAAGGCAAGCCTTTCGCTGGGCCAGTTCGCTGAGATCATGGACAAAAGCCGCAGACCAACCGACGAAGAAGTTATCGGGCTGGCTGCGGCTTGTAATGCAGATATAAATGAAGTTTTGGCGATCGTTCAGGGAGATGCTCGATCGAAGCAGAAGAACGGCTGCTAGTCGCCGGGATTCGAGGTCAACGGAATCTCCATTGTCTGCCCCCGGTAGTCGAACCTGAGCATCGCAATCCACTCGGTTTCGCTGCTAATCTCGATGTCCTCTCGCTGATATTCCAAGGTCAGTTCCAGGGACTCTCCGGGGGGAATTTCCTGCTGAACTTCATTCATATTCTCAAGCTGCAACCCCAACGAATCCGCAGCGAGGAAGACAGTGAAAGGTTCGATGGGTTCCCAGCTTTCAGGCCCGTTATAGATACTCACGGGAGCCAGAACCTTGTCGTCGTACACCTGGATTTGCTGCACAACGAATTCAGTGTACATTCCCCTGTCCTGCCCGTAGCCTCTCATCACAGGAATTGTCTGCTGCGGTTGCTCGGTGGTAGGAGGCGTCGTTTCTGTTTTTGGAGATTCCTCGGCGGCATTCCCCGCAACCTCCTCAGTACATCCAGAAACGCCAATCAGTGCGACAGGGGCGAACGCAAGCCAGAGAGCGATAGTGACAAGATATTTCATGTCGGCAATTCAATCTACACCGACTGATCCAAGCTTTAGCGAGTTAGGTCAGAGATCCCATTAAAATATTCAGCTAAATTTTATACGCAGTCCGATCGCCCTTCTTTTGCCTGTATTCAGAGCGAGTCACAGTAATTCTGTATGGCTTATTTTTATCTTGCCCTGAAAGAATCAGGGCTGACCGGGATTTCTTTCAAAACCAGCCCTTTCTGATTCTGACAATGCCGCTCCCGGAGCACGTAAGGCAGTTAACCAGCCTTTTTCCCACGCACCACGGGCAGGGATAAACACCACCAACTGGATCTGGAAGAACTCCTGTCCCTTTGCAATTTCCGCAGCTTGCCTTGCCTGATCCTCCACACTTGGGGCACCTTTTGGTATCTGTTTTTGCCATCGGTTAAAAAACAAAAATAGCATCACTATATTAATACGCAGTTCTGACAAAAAGCTGTGTTCACAGCAACACAAACTCCGCTACCTGCGGGTTGCATCATGGCTAAGCCTCCGCCGCTCTGGTACGCATATTTTCGTCTCGCCAGTATGCTATCGCTTAAAGGTCTAATACCATCAAAGGTTTAGACGCTTCTTTAGCTCATTGGCATCGCGGATCTCATCCCAGTCAATATCAGCAGATTGGAGCAGGGCGATCGCCACTCCGATGAGGTGCTGGGGGTAGACCCGGTCGGCAGCCGGTTGTGGTTCTTCATTGTTGTCCCGGACCTGCTGGGCCGTATCCCTTAGCCAATCCTGTTGAGATTTTGTGATTTTGATATTCACGGTTACAAGTTTTTCCTGCTTCGGTTTCTTCGCCCCTGATTTACCTCTGGAGGGCTTAGGTTCTAATGGTTTAACGAGTTCATCCTCTAATACGTTTGGGGGATCTTCTGGCGCTGATTCTGTCGGCGTCTCGGTATTTCCGAAATCACCCAGCTTCATCCCGCCCATTCGTTTCTTCTGCTGGCTCATTTAATCCCCCATAGCTTCACGCATTCTTTTGCCAGAGACTTGTAGGCTCGTGCCCCAGATGAATTCGGCGCATAATCCCCCACCGGCTGCTGCTGTGCAATCGATTCAGCGACCTGGATATTTTCTGGGATAGTCGTATGCAGCAGACGGTAGTTTAGATCCTTCTCTGCCTCGATCAGAATGTCATCGGCTTCACGGGTTAGCACCAGGCGGGGCCGGTAGCGTGCCCTAAGTACCTCGATGGGAATATCAGGATTCTCGCCACGAATCAGGGCGATCGCCTCACTCAATCCCTTCAGCGCTGCTGGCTCCGTCAAAGTGGGCAGCAGAACGCGATCGCTATTTAGAATTGCCTGAACAGAAATCACCCCTAAGCTAGGTGGGCAGTCCATCAGACAAACATCAAAACCTCTAATACGTTTAAGGGATGGACGGAATAGATCCTTATCGGCTGTTAGTCTAAACATTCCTATGTCGCCGGGTATCAGCGACAGGTTCTGCACCTCTGTGGCGATCGGCTGATTGGCGGAGATGGTGAGCCAATCCAGAGCAGTCGGTTCTTTGCCGTCCAATCCCAGTCCAAAGCTAAGGGTGCGTTGTCCGTCGAGGTCAATCAGCAGTGTGCTGTACTTCGACTTTGCCAGCATCGCCCCCAGGTTGAGAGCGGTCGTGCTTTTTGCCGTCCCGCCCTTCAGATTCCAAATCGCGATTTTAAGCATGGTGGAAAGGTATTAGACCTTAATAGGACTAACCATACAACTAATCTAGATCATCCTATTCCCCTCTAAAGGTTTAATACCTTTATGGCCTGTGATGATAAGGCTATAAGAAACTAATCCGCTTTGACGTGTGACAGTTGGGTGAATTTATCCCGGTCGTAAGGCACCAGTCGTACAGACTGAACAGGTTACTTAGTCCAGCGTTAGTCCAGGACTGAAACTTGACCAAGTAAAACTCTTGTCTGGCATGGCTTTTATGGCTGCTGCTTATTTGCTTGTTACACAAATAAGCAGGCTCAAACCCCCATCGCTCCGTTGTTGTGACAATTTTTCTGGACTACTGGACTAAAGCACTGAAAACCCCCAGGCGAACGCTTGGGGCATAGGGGTAATCGCCCCCAGCATTGGATAGCTCTGAGGTGGTCTGGGCGTGTTACCTGGGAACCCGTGGGTTAGGGGAGTAGGCTGATTCGCGATCGCCCGGAGCATCGTCAAAGATGGCCCCTCGACGTTTCAGGTCTGCGATTTGTTCTTTGGATAGTCCTCGACTTCCAGTCATTATGGCTCCTTTAACCTCGGCCTCGCTGAGGTTGGCCCCGCTGAGGCTGGCCCTGCTGAGGTTGGCCCTGAAGAGGTTGGCTCTGAAGAGGGCGGCCCCGCTGAGGTTGGCCCCGCCGAGGACGGCCCCAAAGAGGTTGGCCGTGCTGAGG